>JBCCCJ010000017.1:0-13994 GCA_039033615.1 Bacteroidota bacterium | reverse complement strand
CTTTGTGGTGAAGGCTACGCAAATAATCACGATTCGCCATGTTGTCTAGGAGTATGGTTAGCTATTACTTTCCTCTTCCTCCCCCTACGCCCCCTCTCCCGCAAAGCGGGATTTTCAACCCCGGGGAGAGGTGTCCTCTGCGAGCTCGCCACTCTCGCTTCCCGCTTCCACCTCCCCACTCTTCACCGCATAATACCGGACTTCCCGCTCGCTACTTGCTGCGAAGATTTCCTCCAACTTCTCCTGGCTGGTGTCGGTGATGAAGATCTGGCCGGGGATGTCCTGGTCGAGCATGTGGGCGATGCGGGCGAGTCGCTGCTGGTCGAGTTTGTCGAAGAGGTCGTCGAGCAGGAGGAGGGGCGCTTGCCCGGTTTGTTGGGCGAGGAGCTCGTACTGGGCGAGTTTGAGGGCAATGACAAAGGTCTTTTGCTGGCCCTGGGAGCCGTAATTCTTGACGGCGCGGTCGTTGATGTAGAAGACGAGGTCATCGCGGTGAATTCCGGTGGACGTGTATTGATTGACTCGGTCTTTGTCGAGTTGCTTTGCCCAGAGGGCTTCCCAGCCTTCGGCGGTATTCTCCTCGATGTGTGAACGATAGCGGATGTGGGGCTTTTCCTGCGAACTGACAATTTCGTGGAAGAAGCGATCAAAAATGCCCTGAAATTTCTCCAGGAAGGCGCGTCGCTCTGCTTGGATGGCGATGCCGTGGGGAATGATCTGCTGATCCCAGATGGCCAAGTCCTCCGCCACAAAGCCCCCTTGCTCCCCAAAGAGACGAAGTTGCGCATTGCGCTGGCTGAGCAAGCGATCATGTTGAATCAAATGCTGCAAATAGCCCCGATCGTACTGAGAAATGAGCATGTCCAAGAAGCGACGTCGGTCGGCAGAAGCGCCATTGATGAGATCGGTGTCGCCGGGCAAAATGGCAACCAAGGGCACGTGACCGATGTGCTCACTCAAGCGACCGAGGGGGACTTTGTTGACCAGAACTTTCTTGCCTTTTCCCTTGATGAAGTTGCACGCCACCAATTCTGGTACTTTTTCCCGGATAAATTGCCCCTGATTGAAAAAAAATTGTTCCCCCTGCTGCACCACCTGTTGATCCTGGCTACTGCGAAAGCCCCGGGTGAAAGCGAGGTAGTGAATGGCATCCAAAATGTTGGATTTTCCGGCTCCATTGGGTCCGGTGAGGCAATTGATGCCTGGCCCGAATTCCAGCGATAGCTCGGAATAGTTCCGGAATTGAGTCAGGTTCAACCGATGGAGAAACAATGGCAAACGTTTTGCATGGGTGAAGGGCGAAAATATTCGGGCTTTCAACTTGAAATTCATTGCAAGAATAGGCAATTTCGCTAACTGATGTAACATACGCCAATCATTGATTATCTATGGCAGGTACAAAAACCAAAACTGCTAAGACCTCTGGGGGGTATAGCAAAGAGTTGCTCTTGGAATGGTTTGAGCAGATGCTGCTCATCCGCAAGTTTGAAGAACGGGCGAGTCAGCTGTATATGCAGCAAAAGTTTCGCGGCTTTTGCCACTTGTATATCGGCCAAGAAGCCGTTGCAGTAGGGCTGGAGTCTGTTATCCGCCCAGATGATTATGTGATCACTGCCTACCGGGATCACGGAGGAGCCTTGGCACGGGGCGTTCATCCCAATGCGTGTATGGCTGAGCTGTATGGCAAGTCTACGGGTTGTTCCAAAGGCAAAGGAGGCTCGATGCACTTCTTCTCCAAGGAGCACAACTTTCTCGGAGGACACGGGATTGTAGGCGGCCAGATTCCGTTGGGAGCTGGGCTTGGCTATGCAATCAAGTACAAAGAAGAGAACAAAGTTGCGGTCTGCCTGATGGGAGACGGTGCGGTTCGTCAAGGTGCCTTCCACGAAGCCATGAACCTGGCGATGCTGTGGAATGTCCCGACCATCTTCATCATCGAAAACAACGAGTACGCCATGGGAACTTCCGTGGAGCGTACTTCCAATGTAACGGAGCTGTATAAATTGGGCTTGTCGTACGATATGCCTAGTGCTCAGATCAACGGCATGGACGTGCATGACGTGTACGAAGGCATGAAGCCCATCGTAGAGCACGTTCGCAGCGGCAAGGGGCCTTACTTGGTAGAAATGAAAACCTACCGCTACAAAGGACACTCTATGTCTGACCCAGCGAAATATCGGACCCGTGAGGAGCTGAACAAATACCGTGGCCTGGACCCCATCGTCAACTTGAAGCTCTACATTTCCGAGAACTACGAAGATTTGCAGGACGATATGGACACCATCGACGCCAAGATCAAAAAGATCGTGGACGAATGCGTGCAATTTGCGGAGGACTCTCCGTATCCAGATCCCAGCGAACTGTACACCGATATCTACGTCGGTGAATATCCCTACATCATGGACTGATTCGGTCCGATAGGGAACAAAGATTCCAGGGAGCTTGCGGTGGCAAGCTCCCTTTTTTGTTGGAGGCTGGGATGGTTGTCATCGCTCTTGAGGTCGAAGAGTTACAAACTCTGGAACTTGGGGCTCACACGTTGCAAACGCGTGAGAGCAGAGAGGGAATTCTGGAAAAGAAATACCTAGTCCCCCCTCAATTTCTCCACCAACGAACTGGTCGAAAAGCCCTCCACCAATTCGATGCGCTCTACTCGTCCGCCATGGGAGAGGACCCATTCATGGCCGACGATTTCATGGAGTTGATAGTCAGCCCCTTTGACCAAGACCTCGGGGGATAGCTGCTCAATCAGTTCTTGGGGCGTTGCTTCTGAAAATAAGACGACTCCATCCACAAACTCCAGCGCGGCCAATACTCGCGCCCGCGCCGCTTCCGGCACCAGTGGGCGCTCTGCTCCTTTGAGTTCCCGCACGGAAGTGTCGCTATTCAGTCCCACCACCAGGCGATCTCCGAATTGGCGGGCTTTTTCCAAGTAATCGACATGCCCCAGGTGGAGCAGATCAAAGCAGCCATTGGTGAAGACAACCTGATCACCAAGCACCCGCCAAGAGGCGATGCGGCGTTTCATCAGGAGAAGGTCAAGGATTTTGTCAGAAGTGGGCATAGGAGAGAAAAGAGGTCAGAAAAGATACGTGAATCGGGAGCCGGGATGCGGGAGTAGTCGGTTTGACAAGAGGCTCTTACCTGTCATTGGCAAATCCCGTCTCTCGCCTCCTGTAGCAAGTTCGGCCCTCTCTTTGGCAAGCACAAATTCTGTTCACCCTGGCTCTCCATCCTCTCCTAATGACGAGAGGACAGAATCGAGAGTTGGATGCGAGAATTGTCGATTTGACAAGTGCTTCCTTGTCCCGGACAACTCCCGCCTCCCGCAGCGAAGCGGTCCCGCTTTCCCCTCCTACTCTCCCGTCTCCAGGATCTTAAACTCCGTCCGGCGATTCTGGGCGCGGTCTTCATCGGTGATGTTGCCAGCTACCGGGCGAGTTTCTCCATAGCCTTTGGCTTCGATGCGGGTTTCGCCAATTCCGGCTTCGATCAGATGATTTTTTACGGATTCGGCTCTCTTTTGACTCAAATTCAGGTTGTACTCTTCCCCACCGATGTCGTCCGTGTGGCCTTGAATCTCGATGCGAATGCTCGGGTTCTTTTCGAGGAAGTTCACGAGGAATTGCAGTTCTGCGTCGGACGTTGCTTGTAGATCCGCTGAGTTGGTTTCGAAAAAAATGTTGCTCAGCACCACCTGCACATCCTTCTTGAGCGGTTTCATCTCTACCACCACGTCGAAATAGGGCGTTTCTTCCAGCTCTTTCAAGTAAAAGTGAGTCGTGGTGAACAAATAGCCTTCGGCCTCCACGAAGGCTGCATACGCCCGATCCAAGGGCAAACTCATCAGGAAGGAGCCATCCACATCCGTAATCGCTTGGCGGACGGTGTCTTTTTTCTCGACGTCAATGAGATTCAACTTCGCAGCCAGGGGTTCCTGGGTGATGCTGTCTCGCACCAATCCCCGCAGGAAGGTCGCGATCTTGGGCCGGATGCGGGCATCCAATTCGAACTGATACAAATCACTGCCCCCATAGCCGCCTTCCCGATCAGAATTGATGAAACCAATTCGCCCTTGAGAATTCACAAAGAGGTGGCTTTCGTCCGCTTTGGTATTGAGGGGATAGCCGAGATTTTTCGGGCTGGTCCAACCCGTTTCTTCCAAATAGGCCACAAAAATATCTTTCCCCCCAAATCCCTCGTGGAAAGTAGAGGCAAAATATAAACTCACATCATCCGCATGGAGGAAAGGCGCGGTTTCATCTCCTGCGGTATTGATGGGTTCGCCTAGGTTCTGGGCAGGACTCCAACGGCCATCTTCCAGGCGACTGTACCAGATGTCGCGATTTCCCACACCACCGGGTCGATTCGAAGTAAAATACAGGGTCTTACCGTCTCCCGAGAGGCAAGGCTGAGAATCCCAATCTTTGCTATTGACCGATGGCCCAAGGTTGACGGGTTCTGACCATTTATTCCCTTCCCGCACCGACATATAGATATCGCAGCCTCCCAATCCGCTGGGGCGATTACAAGCGGTAAAAAAAATGGTCCGCCCATCCTGAGTAATGGCGGCGGCTCCTTCATTGTCTGGGGTATTGATGGGATTGCCCAGGTTTTTCACCTTCGTCCAAGCCTCTTCTTCATAAGTGCTGACGAAAAAATCCTCTGAATAGTCCATCAGTTGGCTGTTGTAGCCACCGACGCTTTCCGGGCGACGGGAAGTGAATAGCAAATAGCTATCATCCGCCGTCAAAAAGGGCAGGTACTCATCGAATTGCGTGTTGATAGTAGGGCCGAGGTTTTGGGGTTGAAAATCCAGGGAATCTTTGATGGCATCCATGGAGTAGCGGGCGTGTCGCAGGTCAAAAGCGGCTTTGCCCCGGTCGTAGCGTCGGCCTTTGCCCGCTTTGACAAACTGCTCCAATAGATCTGTTGCCTCGCTGTACTGCCCCAAGGCGAAGTAGGTTTGGCCCAGGTAAAAGGTCAGGCTGGTGAAGGCCTCAGGCATCAACTCATAGGCCCGAGACAGGTGAAATTCGGCCTTATCATAGCGGCGGGTTGCATGGGCCACAATCCCCAATTGGTTGTGGGCGTGGGCAAAATCTGGTTCTATGTTCAGGGCCGCCTGATAAGATTGAATCGCCCGGTTGCGATCCCGATAGCGGGCGAAGGTCATCCCTTCTTCATACAACTTGAGGGCCTTTTTGGACTTGATGCCGTAATCGGCGGGCTTGAGTTTGGGCTGTGCGAACAAGGAGCCAGCAAAAAGACTGGCGCTGAGGGCAAGGAACAAGAGATATCTCATAAGAAGGATTCAGAACGACTGCTTGAGAAAGGTACAATATTCAACGCAATGCTAGGTAGCTATGTAATGAGAAAGCGGGAATCATCTCCATAACGTTACAATTACCGAAAGTGACACCCTCCCGTTTGGAAATCAGCCAGAGGTATGTTTCTTTGGTGGTGGAGCTTGTTAGGAAATCAAAAACCTACATCCCTCACAAGCTCCTCATCTTGCTACCTCTTACTATCTGGTGATGAAACGCTATCTGGCAGAATTTCTTGGAAGTCTATTCCTGGTGCTCACCGTTGGCCTCAGCCTGAGTGCTGACATCGGCGTCATGGCTCCCTTGGTCATGGGCTGTATGCTGGTTGGTCTGACCTATTTGACGGGCCATCTTTCTGGCGCTCATCTGAACCCAGCCATTTCAGTGGCGGTGTTGATCCGGGGGCGCATGAACTGGAAGGAAGCGGGCTGGTATGTCCTGGCGCAATTGCTGGGAGGCTTTGCTGCCGCCGGTTTGGCCTTGATTCTGGTACAGGACGATGCCTTCCGTTTTGCCGAAGTGGTTTCCCCTCCTTCCAATGCGACCTATTTCCAGGTCATGCTGGTCGAATGCCTGTTCAGTTTCCTCCTGGTCTTGGTTCATCTGCGGGTCATCCCCAACGGCCATCAGCCCGCCAATGCATATTTCGGATTGGCGTTGGGCATGACGTTCCTCGCCAGCATGTATGCGGCCAGAGACATTTCCGTCGGCATCTTCAATCCCGCCACTGCAGTAGGTCCGAATATCGTGGGGGCAGAATTCCACGATTTCTGGTTGTATTTGGTGGGTCCACTCTTAGGAGCCGTCTTGGCGGCGTTTACGGCGAATTTTCTGGAAAAGAAATGAAGCTGGGTCTCGATGCCAGCCATATCCGATCACGAGGCTGATGCTGCGATGCAAAGAGGGCAGACCAGGAACAGCATCTTGCCAACTGCGATAGTGGTTGATTCCCAAGAATAGTTGATGCTGATTCCAGTTTCGAGCGAGTCCTAGGCTGCTGCTCCAGCCCATTTCGGCTCCATTAAACGGATTAAAAGGGTTAGGAAAGAAACGCGACCAAGTCATTCGAGCACCGGTCGTTTCATTTTCCTCTACCGACCGCATCATAAGCGATCGCCCCACTCCTACTTTGCCATACAACTCCCAGCGACCTTTCAACATGGGTTGCCGATATTGGAAAAAAACAGGTAGGTACCAATAATCCAAGTACAGCCGACTGTCTCCGACAAAGAACGCATTCCCCCCAAAGCCCGGCAAACAAGCCGCTCCTCTTTGCGCATAACTGGGCTCTAGCCCGATCCAAATCTGCCGAGTCAAGCGAAGATACACCTGAGCCGAAAGTTGGACTCGATTGAGATGGGTGCGGGCATCTTCTGGCAAAGGGGTATCCCCATAGTCTTGCCAAGTTCTCACAGCGCCCCCTTCCACCCCAAGCGTCCATTGAGCGGAGAGAAAAGAGGGAAAACCGATGAGGGTCAAAAGAATCAATAATGGGAGCGGTTTCATCAGAGGGGTCAGTTGTGGGTGAAGGCCATACCACTGGATGAAAGTCCAAATGATGGCATCATCGCGCAGCTCTCACTACCAAGGCGGGTTGGCCACGAAGTCCGAGGTGTTGGGGCGGCGATGAGCGTTGCATGGGACTTCGGCGCTTTTTTGCCTACTTTTTGTGCGGACAAAAAGTAGGGCCCGCGGCAGGCGACGTCATGGTTGACTACCAACATAATATGGCATTTTCTGAAAATGTCTAGTGGTATTGGTGAAGACACTAGATATTGGGGTTAGCGTGAGAAATCAAGGCAGAAATTTCCCCACTCCATCAATAGCAATCAGACTGGTTCGCTAACAAAGGAAGCTATCGCAACTTTCGCCTAGCAGTTGTATCTTTCCCCAAACTCTGAGCTATGCATTCAACCCCTCCTCCAATCTCCCTTCCACTTCAATTTCAGGATGGTCCCGGCAAATTACACGCATTCTCCACTGGCCTCGTGGCGGTAAAAACGGGCTATCTCAACGCCAAGGGCAATGCCACGCTCTCCAAGCTCCGCTTTTTGATGCAATCCAGTTTCACCGATTGGTTGCCCATTTGGGTGTGGGTGATTGAGCATCCAGAAGGGATATTTGTGATCGATACCGGAGAAAACGCGCGGGTAACGGAACCAGATTATTTTGATGGGGAAGGCGCCTTTCAACGCTGGATCAACAAGACGCAATTCAAGTTCAAGGTCGCCCCAGAGGAAGAAATCGGCCCTCAATTGAAGCGACTGGGGCTTTCTACCTCTCAACTCAAGGCGGTGGTCCTGACCCACCTGCACATCGACCACATTGATGGTCTCGATGCCTTTCCGGAAGTGCCCATTTGGGTGAATCGCCAGGAATGGGAGCAGCCTTCTTTTGTCCCTCACTCTTTATTGCCGGACTGGTTGAAGCCAGAGTTATTGGAGGTAAAAGCCTCTCAGGACGGTGAATTCGAAGCCAGCGTTCCGTTGACCGCCTCCCAAGAACTCTCGCTCATCAGCACGCCCGGCCACACGCCCCATCATTGTTCGGTATTGGTTCAAACCAAAGACCTCCACTTTTTCCTCGCTGGGGACGTGAGTTATGATCAGTCCCAATTGTTAACCGGAGTCATGTCAGCCGGACATAGCAGCTTTCAACAAAGTCGGGAGAGCCTCCAGCGAATCCGCAATTACGCCAATCGCCACCAAATGATCTATCTGCCTTCTCATGATCCAGAGGCTGGGGATCGCTTGAAAAAAGGCTTGCCCTTACTCGATTGAGCGGACGCTGGGATTTGTAGGCAAAGGGAGAATTTGCCATTTTGAAAGAGAAAGAACTGTTTCTGTTTCCTTCTCTCCCTAACTCTCTCTGGCAATGAATGTCTTCTCTTCTCTCTCCCTCAGTTGTCTCTTGCTCTGTGCCTTGGCTTGCGGCCCTACCCAAAAATCCCTTCCAGAAGTGGAACAATGGACCACCTATGAAATCAGTCTGGAAGCGCAGGGAACCTATGACAATCCCTATACCGAGGTCTCGCTCTGGGCGACCTTCACCAGCGAGAGCGGGCAGCAGATGAAACGTCCCGCCTTTTGGGACGGAGGCAACACCTGGAACATACGCTTTGCTCCGCCCACTACCAATGAGCGCTGGACCTGGCAAACCCAACTCCAAAGCGGAACGGATGCTGGTCTGTCTGGGCAAAGTGGCGCCTTGCGCTCCATTCCCTACCAAGGCGATCATCAACTGCTTCGATCTGGTTTACTGAAGATGTCGCCCGGCAAGCGGAATGTCGTTCACGCAGATGGCACCCCCTTCCTGGTCGTAGGCGATACGCCCTGGGCCATTCCGTTTCGGGCAACCACAGAACAGGTGGAGCGATATGCCAGGGACCGTCAAACCAAAGGCTTCAACACCGCCCTTTTGATGACCCTTCAGCCAGACATGGAGTCGGTTGGACCCAACGCCCGCAATACCGATCAGGGCTTTGTGAGGGCGTTCTCCGACTTATCGGATGGGCATATCAATCAGATGGACCCGACCTACTTTCACTACCTGGATAGCCTAATTGACATTCTGCTTGATCATGAGATTGTCCCGGTGTACCAGCCCGTCTTTCATGGCTTTGGGTGGAAAGGGGAAAAGGTATTGGGCGTGGTCGTGGATGCCGATGAATACGTCCGCTATTGTCAGTACCTCCTGGCGCGCTATGGGAGTCAGCCGGCCTTTTGGTTGCTGGCTGGGGACCACAACGCCAAAGATCCCGGCGTCAAGGAATCGGGGGAAATGATGGAAGTATGGGATGCCTATCAACAACCGACGGGCTTGCATTACAGCCCCTGTGATGATTTCATCGCCGAATGGGCCAAAAATGACCCCTTGAAGCACTGTATGCACCACAACAATTCTTGGCAGGAAGAGCCTTGGATGGATTTTCAATGGGCGCAGACGGGGCACAATGGCGATCACCAATACCACAAGGTCAGCCGGATGTACGACAACCCCACAGTCAAAGCGGCGGCCAACGGTGAGCCTACTTACGAAGGCATGGGCGGCGGAAAAAATGGCCTGGGTTGGTGGCAGGGCGAAGATGCCTGGATGCAGTTGATGTCTGGCGGCACCATGGGCGTGGTCTATGGCGCGGCGAGTCTCTGGCAATGGAAAATCACCGCCGATGAAGCAGGCTGGGCGGATTGGGCCGCTCAACCCAAATCCTGGGAAGAAGCCATGCAGATGGAAGGTTCCATCCATGTCGGATTGGTGGGCCAGATTTTGGAAGGGTATCAATTGACTGATATCGAAAAGCGCTGGGATCTAGCGGGAGGCAAGCCCCTGCTAGCCAAGGAAGGGGAGCTCTACCTTTCTTATTTGAATGCAGGCGGTACGCTGACGATTGCTGGTTTGCCCGCAGATCTGCCTTACCATTGGGTCAATCCCAAAACCGGGGAAGCCCAGCCGATAGAGACCACCACCGCAAGCATGGCCTTTGAAGCGCCTAGCCCGCAGCCGTGGGTGCTGGTAGTAGGGGCAATGGGGTAGGGGGCCAGCTAATAAAAAGTACCGGAGACCGCTTCCGCAGCCCCCGGCCCTCAAAAAAGAGTACTAGGAATGTCCATTAGAAGAAATAGCGCAGCACCAACCGAGCATTGAAGGGCGTGCCAGGGGTGTAGTGGATTTCCGTTATCGCGTCGCTTTCTCCCTTTAGCTGAGAAGTGGTCGCGAATTGGGTTTCTTTCCACTGCTGGTTCAAGAGATTTTGGGCTTCCAGGCCAATTTGAAAGCGGTCGGTGGTATAGCGAAGGTTGCCATCCAGGATCAGGTAGCCTTCCGCGGTCAAAGAATAGCTTTCATCTGCGGGACGATCTCCCAGATAACGAGCGCGCAGATTCGCGGTCCATTTACTCCCCAGCTGCGCAAAAAGGCCTCCGGTCGCGGTCCACACGGGAGCCAAAGGAATGAAGGCTTCTTCCGCTTCCACGCCCAAGGTCCGACCGTGAGAATAGGTGACATCTGCATCTGCCCACAACCAATTGGTCAACTGGCTCCTCAGCGAAAGATCGACGCCCAGGCGACGACTGGGATCACCGGGTTCTACCGCTCCGCCATCGCCCACGTACACAAATTCTTGTTCACTATCTAAGCCCCAGGCAGCAACTTGTAGCAGCACTCGCTTGCTGGGTTTCCACCATACGCCCACATCTGCACCTGTCGCACTTGGGAGAATCTCCCGAGATTGCTGGGTCAGGATCACCCGGCTGTCATTGGAATGGTAGCCCGAACCTGCGTACGCATAGAACTGCAGGTTTTCAGAGGCTTGATAGCGCAGGCGCAATTTGGGGCTCAGGATTCCCTGACTCACGCTTTGCGGATCATAGACTTCGCTCAGCGCGTCTTCGTAGCCAAAGCGAAATTGATCGTAGCGAAGCCCCCATTCTGCTTGCCAGCGAGGCGAAAAGCGCACCGATTGCATTACGTATCCACCCAATTGCTGCTCGTTCACTTCCCCCAAGGCCAGATATTGTCTCAACTCGGTCCGGTTGGTGGTTTGAGACAATTCGTTGTCGCGCACCTCATCCATGCGCCATTCGAGCCCAGCTTCGGTTTTCACCTGGAGGCCCAGCCATTCATCGGTACGGCCATAACTTCCCTGATAGCCTAACAAACTGCGTTGCTCCCGCTGGCGGATTTGGTCGCCATTTTCTTGATCTTCCAGGAAAAAGGTGAAATTCGAAAAGAGCTCAAAAGACGAACGGACCGCATAGAATTGCTGACGAAGGTAGCCGTGTTCCAATTGCTTGTTGAGTTCGAGGTTCAGGCTGTGGCGCTCGGTTTGGCCGCCTTCGGTATCGTCGATGGCCCCAAAATGCCCGATTTGCCCACTTTCTACCGCGCGAAGCGGAATTTGTCCCGAAGCATCCCAACTGGATCGAAAGCTCATCAGAGAGACGGACAACAGGGTCTGATCATCCAGCAAGCCGCTATATTTGCCCATCAGGTTCTGGCGGGTGAAATTCTGAGGAGCGTCAAAATAGCCTTCTGAAAACAAGCTCTCCCCCGCGATATAGGCATGATGGCGGCTTTGGTTGGGCAACAAATCAAAGGCTCCCACCAAGCGATATTGGTCAAACTGTCCCGCTTCGATCCCAATCATGGACTGTTCTAGCGCAGTTCGGGTTTGCAGATTCACTTGGCCAGCGGTGGCAAAATTCCCCGTTGCAGCATCATAAGGCCCTTTTTCAAAATCCACCGAAGCAATCATCTCCGGAATCACAAAATGCAAATCGGAATAGCCTTGTCCGTGCGCGTGCGACACCTGATTGACGGGCATGCCGTCCACATTGATTCGCAGGTCTGTTCCATGGTCGATGTCAAAGCCCCGCAAAAATAGCTGCTCTGCTTTGCCGCCTCCCGCGTGTTGCGCCACAAAGAGACCTGGTACCACCCGCAGCACATCCTGAGCGGATTGTACCGGGCGAAGCGTGAGATCCAAGCCACTCACCCGCCGACTCGCAGCTTGCATGTCTTCATCGGTGGTGATCTTGACCTCTGCCAACTCCAGTGGTTTCGGCAAAAGCGCCACTTGAAGGTCCAAGGCTTGATCGTTCTCCAATGCAACCTGCGTGATTCGCTCCTCAAAGCCCATGATGCTCACATGGAGTTGGTGCTCCCCAGCAGGCAAATCATCCAGGCGAAAGCTCCCTAGCTCATTGGTGTAGGTCCCTTTTTGCAATTCTGGGATACTCACCTTGACCCCAGCGAGGGGATATTGGGTGTCGGCTTCAAGGATTTGGCCTTGGATGCTGTGGCCGTGGGCAGAAAGTTCGATCAAAGAGAAGAGCAGCCAGGCAAATAACAGCAGTACCTGCCAAGTTTTGGGCGGATGGGATAATTTGGTAGCGGACATGGTAGTCAATCAGTCAGGGGAGGAACAAGCAGAAACTTAGGATTGGGGAAGAAAGGCCTTGGCTTCTTCGGCAAAGGCATGAGTCTGATGCTGATTCTGAGCGAAAGTAGCAGCAATGATGGCTTTTCCGTCCGCTACTTTCCCTAGTTGAATGGCGGTGAGGCCAAGCAGAGATTGAAGCTCTCCGGATGGAGTATTCAGTCGTGCAGCTACCGTAAGGTGTTCCTGAGCCGCCGCAAAATTTCCCTGGCGGTATCGTATTGCTCCCATCAGGAGGTTGACATCCACATTGTTGGGACGGGCTTTGTATTCCTTCTCGGCAGATACCAAGGCCTGATCCAGGTCATCCAATTGCTCCAGGTAGAGACGAGCGTATTCCAGCCCCATCTGATGGCCGTGGGCTTCATCGTCTGCCAGCATTTCGAGGACTTCCTGCTGCAATTTTTCCGCTTGAGCGGTTTTTCCCTGCGCTTGATATAAGCCTGCCAGAGATTCGTAAAAGCCCACTTCCGGCAGCAACTCACAGGCCTGCAACAGCAATGCCTCTGCTTTGGGGAGCTTGCCTTCTTTCTCCGCGATGCCAGCCTGAGCCGCAATCGCAAAGGCATAGTTGGGACGCTCCACGAGGATTTGCTCGTATTGCGCCTGAGCTGCTTCGAGATCTCCTACTTGCTCAAAAAGAGAGCCCAAAGTCAGGCGACACCAAGCCGTTTCTTCATAGCCGGGATAGCCTGCCTCGGCTGCGCGTTGCATCGCATCAATGGCCCCTTCCAGATCGCCATGCAATTCCCGGAGGTACGAAATGCGAGAATAGGAACGGAGGTCAGGACGAATGGACACCATTTTGTCAGCCATGGTAACTGCGGTTTCGTAGTCGCCCAATTCCACGTGGGCATCGACGAGCGAACCATAGATCAGGGCGTTGTAGCCATTGAGTTGCACCGCCTCCTCAGCCAGCGTTTTGGCCTCAGAGAAGTGGTGCAACGAAAGCAGAACGGATGCCTTTAAACTCTTGGCCCCGAACAGGACGTCTTTGGGCGGATTCTCGGCCAATAAGCCGTCGATGATTTCGAGGGCAGCGGGGTAATAATGACCATGTTCCCCGGTTACGCGGGCTTCGAGCATGTAGAGCTGCGCCAGCTGAATGCGGGAACGATAGTCGGCAGATTTGAGAGAAATTTTCTGGGTTAAGTCGGAGAAGATGCGCTGCACTTCGGCTTGTTCCTGCCCGGAGCCTAGCTGAGTAGGTCGAGGCAATAATTCAGGAAAAGCATCAGAGGCGACAGGTGCATCTGCCAGGGCAAGTTTGCCGGATTTGGGTTGAAAACAAGCCGTAGAGAGGCTCAGGGTCAAGGCCATAAAGAGCCCTGCCACCCAGCGAAGGGAGGAATTCAAAAACATGGGAACGAGTATTTAGATCGTGTGAAACTTGAAGTACGATCTATCTACGGGGGCAGGAGCAAGTTTGGATTTCGGGCAGGGGATTTTTTTTTTTTTGGTTCAACTACGAAAGTAGTCGAGCTTTAGGATTTTGAGGTTCCAGTCGATTCTTCCGGGCGCAAGCCTCACTACAACGGCGGGTAGGCCACGAAGCCCGAGGTGCTGGGGCGGCCAGTGGGTTGCATGGGGCTTCGGCGCTTTTTTGCCTACTTTTTGTGCGGACAAAAAGTAGGTCCGTTGAACTTGCGAAATCCCGCTTGCGGGAAAGCCGACATCATGGTTGGTCAACAATCCCGAAACTGATTTGGGAAATAGCCATTCGTATGATT
>JBCCCJ010000016.1:0-14161 GCA_039033615.1 Bacteroidota bacterium | reverse complement strand
TATCGGATCGGTTTCAATCCTTTGAAGTGACAATGCCTGACCTGACACAACAGAAAGGAGTAATTGCGATCCCTTCTCCTACGAGGCGAAACCTTAGCAAACTTCGGCAATCCCGAAACACCTTTCTCGTGCAAACTCAACGAGCATTAGGATTCAAAGTATTTGTGGTGGAACAAACGCTAGAGATTCCAAATATTAGCAAAAGCAAGTAGCATCTACCGTAGGGTCATTTCCACGAGTTTCGTTCAATCGATTAGCTCAATACTTCGGATGAAAGTGCTCCTGGTCTCGCTTCTCCTGATTGACTTTTGCGCTCGCTTCCATGGCCCGAAGTTCTACCCGCCTGATTTTTCCACTGATGGTTTTGGGCAAGGTCGCTGGGAATTCAATGATCCGCGGGACTTTGTATTTGGCGAGGCGTTCTTCTGAAAAGGCGAAAATTTCACTGGCCAGGGCTTCGTTTGGTTCCACGCCCTCCCGCAAGATCACAAAAGCCTTGACTGCATACCCGCGCATGGGATGGGGGCTCGCAACCACCGCAGATTCCAACACGGCTGGATGCTCAATCAAGACACTTTCCACTTCAAATGGACCGATTCGATAAGCAGAAGCCTTGATCACATCGTCGTTCCGGCCTATGAACCAGATGTATCCATCCTCATCTTTGTAGGCTTTGTCGCCGGTGTAATAGAGATTGTGTTGGAAGGAATTGGCGGTCCGCGCTTCATCATCTAAATAGAGCAGAAACAGGCCGTTGTTTTTAGCCGCTTCCAACTTCACGCAAATGATGCCTTCCTCCAGGGGAGGGACTTCCTGTCCGTTTTCATCAAAAATGCCTACTTCATACAAAAAACTCTGCTTGCCCATCGAACCTGGCTTGAGCACCTGACCTGGAAAATTGGCAACCAAGGCCGTGGTCTCCGTTTGCCCGTACCCGTCCCGGATGGTAACTCCCGTTCCTTTTTTCCAGGTATCAATGACATCTGGATTCAAGGGTTCGCCAGCCGCACAGCATGATCGAAGCGAAAAAGCATAATCGTTCAGATTCTCCTGAATGAGCATTCGGTATACCGTTGGCGAGCCGCAGAAAGTACTGACCCCCAGATCAGCGATGGTTTGTAATTGGTCTTTGGGATCAAAGGCATCTACCTGATTGGCCAGAATGGTGGCTCCTGCATTCCAGGGAGCAAAGAAGCTGCTCCAGGCAAATTTGGCCCAGCCGGGAGAGGAAATGTTGTAATGGATGTCTCCCCGTTGGCATCCCAACCAGCTCAGCGTAGACAGATGACCGACGGGATAGGTGAAGTGAGAGTGAACCACGATTTTGGGAAAGCCCGTCGTACCCGAGGTGAAAAAGTACAAAAAGGGATCATCGGCCTTCGTTGGGGCAGCTTTACATTCGGTTGATTCGGATTGTATTTCCGCAAAGGGAATCCAGCCAGCCCGGGTGCCACCAACGATCACTTTTAAGGGGATGGAGGTGCCCAACATTTCTTCCGCCTGATCAATTTTCTCGGCATAATCGACATGGGCAATCATCACATCCGGCAGGAGAGATTCAAAGCGGTATAATAAGTCCTTAGGAACCAGATTGGTGGCGGTAGGCATGCTGATGTAGCCCCCTTTGATCCCAGCCAGGAAGGTGAACCAGTTTTCCGGGATCAAGGGGAGCATGGTGTAGATGATGCTGCTAGTCGAGATGTCTTTTCGACGCAGAAAGTTCAGCAGTTGATTCCCTCTTTCGTAAACGCTCCGAAAGGAAAACTTCTGAATGTCTTGGTGGTATTTCCAAATCAGAGCGTCCTGTTCTCCGTAAGGCTGGACATGAAGCGGAACAAAGATGTCTTCTACCCAATTGAAATATTCTGGCTTGGGTGGGTTGAGAGAAGCCAACGCTTCCACGTTCCCTTCGTTAATGAATTGATTTACCTGTTGATAGAAAGCGAGTAGTTCCATTTCGAGCTAGTTGGAGAGTCGTAGAGAAGCTGGAAAGCCAGCAACATAATCTCTGAAAATTTCAAGGATTCGCAAAGTTTTCTCTTCAACCCCTTCTCCTTTTTTGTTCCCATGGCAACTCGACGAGATCATGCTGAATCCCACTTTCCCTTATTGCAAAGGGGGAATGGCTGCTTATTCATCTTGATTGCCTTACTCTTTATTGGGTGTGAACCCTCAGAGGAAGTGCCTTATCACTTTTCCGAAGACCAAATCCCTCCTTATGAATTGCCGGAATTATTGGTGGATCGGGAAGGAAATCGCATCGAGACGCCTGCGCATTGGGAGCAGCACCGGAAGGATCTTCTCCAGCAATTCCGGGACGAAATCTACGGCCACGTACCGGGAGAATTGGACAGCCTCACTTGGGGGGAGCATTCCCGGATGACGCATGTGTCCCCCTTGGCTTATCGGAGCAAAGAATGGGAAATTCGCTTGTAGCGGGGCGGAAAGATGCATCCCATGCGAGTGGGCGTTTTTCTTCCAGGAGAGGGGGAAACGCCCGTGCCAGTATTTCTGGGGATTTCGTTCAGTCGATTGGATCAAATATTTGTGGCAGAAGGGGCCATAGCTGTACCTCCTTCCCCGACAGCAGAACCTTCTGTACCCAATGATCCCATTTCACTTCCTGTTGGGGAGGAACCTGCTTCTCAATGGCCCTTAGCGACCATTTTGGCCCGCGGCTATGGGGTGATTGTGTTGAATAATCGGGAAATAGCCATCGACCTGCCTACTGCTTTTGATCGGACGATTTATCCCTTGTTTTATGAAGGAGAGCAAGCGCAGCCGGAACTGCGGCAGTGGGGGGCGATTTCTGCCTGGGCTTGGGGACTGAGCCGCATCATGGATGTGGTTGAAGCTGATCCAGAGATAGATGCTAGTCGAGTGGCGACAATCGGCCACTCGCGCTATGGTAAGACCGCTTTGTGGGCAGCAGCCCAGGATGAGCGATTTGCCATGGCCATCTCCAACAATTCTGGCTGTGCGGGGGCGGCTTTGTTCCGGCGAGCCTATGGCGAAAACATCGCCGAAATCAACCGGGTCTTTCCTCACTGGTTCAATGACCATTTTACCAGCTACGACCATCGAGATCAGGAAATTCCTCTGGATCAACACCAACTCCTGGCTTTGCTCGCCCCCCGTCCTTTATATGTCGCCAGTGCCGCCGGAGATGTATGGGCCGATCCACGGGGAGAATATCTCTCCACCTTTCATGCCTCCCCGGCCTACGGCCTGTATGGTTTTCCGGTCTGGGAAACAGAAGCCTCGCCTGAAGTGGGCTCAAAGCGCTGGCTCGGCCCCATTGGTTATCACCTCCGTCCGGGCATTCATGATCTCACGCCCTATGATTGGAAGCGCTATCTGGATGCTGCGGATGAATGGTTGTAGACAGGTCTTTACCACAAAAGCGGGGCATTCCGATTTCGTCGGAATAAACTACGGTTCAACTACGAAAGTAGTGGAGTAGTAGGTGTTAGCTGCTCTAGTCGGTTCTTCATGGCGGAAGCCTTCACCACAACAGCGGGTCGGCCACGAAGTCCGAGGAAGGGGGCCGGATCGTGGGTCGGGCTGGGACTTCGGCGGTTTTTTACCTCCTTTTTTGCCGACAAAAAAGGATGGCCCGCGGCAGGCGACGCTACATTTGGGCAACAGGAATTTAGGAAATGTCTAGTGGTGTGCCCTCTACTTCTAGCCTGAATTCGCTTTCATTCTTGGCTGATTTTTTCATTTTACAGATTCGAAAAAAATTACTGCATGTGAAAAGAATACCCAGAGCGACAAAATGGGATACACCCCATAGAAAAAGACCAATTTGACATTGAAACATCCCCTGCTATCTTTGCGGCCATTATTCTCAACAGCTTGTTTATGAAAGCCATTTTGTTTCCCGGCCAAGGTTCTCAATTTCCCGGAATGGGCAAGGAACTGGTTGAAACGTCCGCTGAGGCCAAGGCCTTGTTTGCAAAAGCCAATGAGATTCTCGGCTTTGATTTGCAGCAAATCATGTTCGAGGGGACTGCGGATGACCTCAAGCGAACTTCCGTCACCCAGCCTGCGGTATATCTTCATTCCGTGGCGGTAGCGACGGTTCATGGTTTGGCGAATCAGGCAACTGCGGTGGCTGGACACTCTCTGGGAGAGTTTTCGGCCCTCACCGTCGCCGGAGCGTTGAAATTTGAAGACGGCCTCAAGCTGGTTTCCATCCGGGCCAATGCCATGCAGAAGGCCTGTGATTTGGAAGAAAGCACCATGGCTGCGATCCTGGGGATGGACGACGCTTCGGTAGAAGCGATTTGTGAGGCCGTAGGGCCAGAAGTCGTACCTGCCAACTACAATACTGTAGGGCAGTTGGTGATCTCTGGCAGCAAGACTGGCATCGCCAAAGCCATCGAATTGGCCAAAGAGCAAGGCGCTCGTCGGGCGCTCGAAATTCCAGTGAATGGCGCGTTTCACTCTCCCTTCATGGAGCCTGCTCGGGTGGAATTGGCGGAAGGAATCGAATCTTCAGAATTCCAGGATGCGAAATTGCCCATCTATCAAAATGTAGATGCGTTGCCACATACCTCCAGTGCGGAAATCAAGGCAAACCTATTGCAGCAATTGACCTCTCCGGTTCGCTGGACCCAGACCATTCAGGCGATGGTGGCCGCCGGAGTGAACGAATTTGTGGAGGCTGGTCCTGGAAAAGTGCTGAGTGGATTGGTTAAAAAGGTGGATCGAAAACTTCCGGTTAGCCAGCTGAGTTAAGGACTCATGCAAACTGAACCAAGAGCCATCGTCGTCGGGGCAGGGATTGGAGGCTTGGCAACGGCCATCCGATTGCGACAGCAGGGCTATGCTGTCGAGGTTTTTGAGGCCCATCACCGTCCCGGTGGCAAATTGAACGAAATTCAACTGGAAGGCTACCGCTTTGACGCGGGGCCTTCTTTGTTTACGCTTCCCACCGAGGTGGATGACCTCTTTCAGGTAGCGGGCAAAAATCCGAAGGAACACTTCGCCTACGAAGCCTTGGATCCCATCACCCGCTATTTTTATCCGGATGGGACGATGATCGATGCCTTCAGCGATCCGGAGGCGTTTGCGGTGGAGGTAGAGGAAAAGACAGGAGAACCCAAAGCAAAGATCCAGCAATGGCTGCGGCACAGCAAGAAGTTGTACGACATCACCGCCCACGTATTCCTGGAGCGGTCGCTGCACAAATTGCGTACCTATACCAAATGGGACACCATCCAGTCGATTTTGCGCCTGCCGCAGATTGATGCCTTGCGGACGGTCCACCGCGCCAACTCCAAGCAATTTGGGGACGAGCGCGTGGTGCAACTCTTTGATCGCTACGCCACCTACAATGGTTCCGATCCCTATCAGGCACCCGCTACGCTCAACATCATTCCCCACTTGGAGCACAACATTGGGGCTTATTTCCCCCACGGCGGGATGTACCGAATTACCCAATCCATCGCTCGCTTGGCAGAGGAAGTGGGGGTCCAGGTGCGTCTCTCTCAGCCCGTAGATCAAATCCTGACGGAAGGAAAGCGAGTGGTCGGGATTCAGGTGAAGGGAGAAAGCATTCCTGCGGAGGTAGTGGTGAGCAATGTGGATGTGGTGCCGACTTATCGGAAGCTCCTCCCTCAACTGAAAGCGCCCGAACGCATTATGAAACAGCCCCGCTCTAGTTCCGCGCTGATTTTTTATTGGGGGATGAAGTCGAGCTATCCGGAGCTGGACGTACACAATCTGTTTTTCTCGGACGATTATGAGGGGGAGTTCCAAACCCTTTGGCAGGAAAAGAGCATTCATGCCGATCCGACGGTCTATCTCTACATCAGTTCCAAGAAATGCCCGGAAGATGCGCCAGAGGGTGGCGAAAATTGGTTTGTGATGATCAATGTGCCCCCCAACGAAGGACAGGATTGGGACGCCTTGATGGCCAAGGCTCGCACGAATATTCAGGCCAAGCTTTCCCGCATGCTGGGGAAGGACATCACTGCTGATGTAGTTTGCGAGGACCACCTGGATCCCAGACGAATCGATAGCCGCACTTCCTCTTTTCAAGGGGCACTATACGGCAACAGCTCCAACAATCTATTTGCGGCCTTCCTGCGCCACCCCAATTTCCACCCCAAGGTCAAAGGACTGTATTTCGTTGGAGGAAGCGTACATCCCGGTGGAGGCATTCCCCTTTGTCTCCACTCCGCGAGGATCGTGGCTGATTTGGTGAAAAAGAAGAAGTAGCCTGGGACTCTGTCCCGGGAAAATGGATGGATGATCAGTTATAGGTCGGTCTTCCGAGGTCAAGAAAATTCACCCCATTCAGTGAATGTCATGCTGACGAAGGAAGCATCTCCCATAACCCGAAAGCGATGCCAGAAAGCAACATGGGATCCCTCACAAGTCCAGGATGACAAGCTGCGATTGCCCCTAATTGTGCTCAATCAACTCCTCCCGGTAGATGCGGCTTTTGTCCGGGTTGAAAGCGGCATCCCCCCCACCAGGCCCATCAAAGACCAAGGTGCGGTCGAGCTTTTTGACCAGGCCAATTTCCGGGGCATAGGCTTCATAGGCCAATCGACGGTTGATGACATTGAGGCTGTCCGCATTTTGGAACACGACCACGCAGTTTTCAAACATTTGACTCTGAACACTCACCGTAGAATCCGCTTTGTCATAAAAGAAAATCTCGCTACCTAGGTTGTTTTGGAGGTTTCCATTCCAGCGAACTCCCTCAATCACCGGAAATTTCAAGACCTGGGTACGGACATTTTCCACCACTCGCTCCGCATAGTAATCTGCGCCTTCTACGGGTTCCAGGTATTGGTACCACACCCGATCAATCTGAAAATCATAATTGGTGCCGAGGTCAGCCTCCGAACGATATACTTCCACCAGCCGAATGGGCCGTCCGATCAAATCCGTGTCCTGTGCAGCGAGAACCTCCTTTTTGAAATAGTGATCCACCATCGGATCATTGATTCCCGCCGTGGTGAAGGTGGTGTCCCAGACCTCAGAAATGCGATAATGCCCTTCTTCCATCGGGAAAATCAGCTCAGTATGCGGCAGGATTACTTGCTTCACCTCGTTACAGTGGATCAGCAATCCAGCTGACAGGAAGAGCAAGCAAATATGGAAGAATGGTCTCATAAAATAGCTTTGGTCGAATTCGAATCAAGAAAGCAGGCATTCAGCGATTTTCCAACGCCAAATGCCTGCAATGATAACGCAATTCTCGTGCCTATGGTGTATTGGTAGAAGTCAGATCACTATGTTGCCAGATGGCAGAGCGGTCCGAAGCACGGACCTGTCAGAATTTGAATGCTTTTAGCATGACAGTCTGACTTCTGACAGCAACGCGGTCTGTCTTCTGACCTCTCCTACAAGCCATACACCGGCCGTTTCTTCGGATACTTCACCTCGAAGGTCAAGCGAAGTCCTTTGGTTTCTCCCGGTTTGAGGCTGAGATCCCAGGTTACCAACCCGGTCTCTGGATTGTAGCTGCCGCCAGACAGTTTCTCGGCAGTTACTTCTACGTCCATGTTCTGAGCGACGGGCAATTGATCCTGAATTTGGATCTGTACCTCGCTGGATTTGTTGTTACGAAGGGTGATTTCGTAGGCGTAGGTCTTGCGGACGTTGGTGCCGATGGTTTTGACGGCGGTGAGTTCTTTGACTTGTTCCCGCTGGAGTTGCACTTTTGGGTCGCGACCCAGGGAAATCAACATACTATCGCGAGGATTGTCCGTATTGACATAGGTTTCGCCGACAAAGGTGCCTTCAAAATAGACATTGGCCTTGCCACGCAACAAATCTTGAGAAATTTCCGCGACCAAAAAAGCATCCCGATCCAGTTTGGGAACGGCATAGTAGCGATACTCGCCTGGAACGTCGATCAATTGTACATCCACCTGGTGCGCTTTTCCATCGGCAGGAATGTCATACGGCAGGGCGATGTCAAATTCTAGACCGAGTTCGCCTTCGGAAACCGTGGTGAAGTCTGAAGCTAGACTTATGGCTTCTTCTTCGGCATCTTCCAAAAGTAAGCTCCCAGCATCCATGGTATTGGCCATGTTGTCGCGGCGACTCATTTTTGGGGCGGCTGGAACTGATTGATAGCTTTGATATCTAGGCTGAGAATAGGTCAAGTACCAGGGGCGCAGTACCGGACGGGTGTTGTCGACGTTGTTGTTGGTGGTGGAAAGCTTGACGTCGATGTCCTGCCAGTCGATGCCGGTATTGTTGACCACATTTGCTTTCAGGAAAAATTGAAGGGGATCATCTGAGCTGGTATTGGCTACCCGAATGTCATAAAACGGATTCCAACTGGCTTGATTGACCAGGTACTTCACTTCCAGGGTAACACTGCCCGCTTGATCCGCCTTGAAAGCCACCACCACTTCTTGAGTGGGTTGATTACGGCGCGCGGTGATGGAAGACAATTCCTGCTGAAAGCGGCTAGTTTTCTTCTGAATTTCTGTTTCTTCCCGGCTGATGAAGCGCAATTGCTTGCGGATGCGCTGCAATCGCTGACGATAGATTTCTGCTACTTGTTCCAATTCGGTAGGCGTGAACCCTTCTGTACCACCTAGTTTTCGGTTGTCCAGAATGAGTTGTTGTTCGCTTTCCTGCACAAAACGATCATCTGCCAACTCGCCGCGACGCAATTGCAGCACCCGAAGACTATCTTCTAGGGCAATCATGCGCTTGGTTCTTGGGCTGGTATTCAAATAGGTCACCCGATGGCTCACGGCTTGAATGGTTCCCTTTCCGGTCCCACTGACGGTTAGAGAATTGGGCATGATGTATTGAGACAAACCGCTCAACACGAGGAGATTTTCTCCCTGACTGACCCGCATTTTGGCGGTTCGACTGATTTGGGCACGCTGACGAAAAACGGTTACGGATTCGATGCTAGAGCTAACTTCAGTTTCATTGTCGGCCAATAGGTGAGTCGTAAGGCTGAGCAACAGCCCGAGGACGAGGAGGATTCGCATATTTTTGAGGGATTGGGTTGAGAATAAAAAAAGAAGGGGGGAGGGCATCAGCTAGTCAAGCACAAAAAAACGAAGCTTCGCCCAAGAGAGCAAAGCTTCGTTTGAATTCCACAAAAAAAAGGAATCTTTTTGAAGGAAACGACTTGGTTTCTTTCTATCAGAAACTCTGACTTCTGACAGAGAATCGCTCTGACTTCTGTCAGCGAAGCGATCTCTTTATCGAATCAACGTAATCGTCCCCGTTTCTTGCACTTCTTTCTCTCCCGGAATATTTGCCGTCATATGATACACATACACGCCCTGCGGAGCGGCTTTTCCTCCCGGCAAGCGGCCATTCCAGGAATCTTCTAGGGAAGAAGCAGAGAATATTTCTACTCCCCAGCGGTCAAAGACCCGCAATTGGTATTGTTCCACCAATTCTCCTTTCACCTCAAAGAAATCATTGAAACCGTCTCCATTGGGGGTAAAGGCATTCGGTACAAAAATGACCCCATCAATCGCGACCACGTAGGGACCGAGTACCATGGAATCTACACACTGAAAGTCATTGGTGAAGGTGCGAAGGGTTACGAAAAATTGTCCGGTATCGGCATACACATGGGTCGGGTTGAATTCCGTACTCAAATTTCCATCTCCAAAATCCCAAATATAACTGTCGCCACCTTCTGATAGGTTGGTAAATTCGAAAGCGGCACTGCTCAGCACAACCGGAGTATTGGTGTCAGGCATAGCGGTAAAATCGGCATTGATGAAATTGACCGCGCCTACTTCGTTGAATCCCGTTCTGGTACAGCCTTCATCATCTACCACCGTTACCGTGTAGATGCCCGCTTCGAGATTCTCCAAAGAAGACTCCCTAGAGGAAGAATTTTCCCAGGTATAGCGGAAGGGGAACCGACCGTTGCCGAAGGTTAAGGCTCTGGCGGTACCATCATCTGCGCCATAGCAGCTCACATCGGTGGTCCGTACTTCTAGGTCAAATCCTGCCTCGGTACCTACTTCGATTTCTCCTCCGATATCACAGTTGAAGCTATCTCGAACGGTCACCAGATAGGTGCCTTCCACCAAGCCCGTAGCAGTTGCGTTTCGTTGAACTGGACTGGTCGTCCATTCATAGGTGTAAGGCAGGGTACCCCCACTCACCGAGATGGAAGTGGTCCCATTGGCGAGCTCGCAATAATTGACCGTGGAACTGATGTCATCCACTTGTAAGGGCGGATTTCCCGGCATTTGAAATTGAACCTGATTGACACAGGAATCTGCATCTTCGATCACCACGGTATAGGTGCCACCATCCGTTCGGAAGAGGTTGTATTGGAGAAAGTCTGAAGTCGTACTGTCTTGCAACTGAGAGACTCGGGTCCACCATTGGATTTCATAGGGAGCGGTACCCGTCAGAATATTGATTCGAGCAATGCCTTCGCCGAGGCCACAATTGTCTTCTTGCAGGATTTCAATTTCGAAGTCAGGACCGGAAAAACTGCTGATGATAACCGTCTTGGTATTTTCACAGCCGAAGGTGTCCGTAACCGTCAAGGAATAAAATCCAGGGCGAATGTTGCTGAGCGTGTCGGTGGTATCGCCTGTGCTCCATGAAATGTCATAAGGAGGCGTCCCACCAATGGGCACGGCAATCGCTTCCCCATCTTCTGTGGTACAATCGGAAGCTTCCATCACTTGGAAGCTGGCCCGTACGCTATCTGGTTGGTTGATGGTTACGAGTTGAGAAAAGAGACAGACATCACCTTCTCCATTGGGATCAGTCAACACAATTTGATACACCCCTTCCGGCACGCCGCTCAAAGTCGAATCTGCACTCAAAACCACACTATCGCCGGGAAGGGTCCAGGCGTAGGCATACACGCCATTTCCCCCAACTGGAGAAACATTGGCCGTTCCGTTGCTGTCGCCATAGCAGAGGACATCCGTGGTCAGGGTAGCACCATCAAAGCCATTGCTGACAGATCCGATGGAAAATTCTCGGGAGACTTCACAGCCAGCGGCATCGGTCGCGACCACGGTATAAGAACCTCCTCGCAGATCCGTCGCCACTTGGGTCGTTTGGTTTCCAGCAAGAGAATCCCATTGGAAGGTATAAGGCGGCGTGCCTGCTCCAGCTGGCGAAACCTCAATCGCAATGTAGCCATTGGGTGCCCCACAGGTATCATCTCCGAAGCCTACTGAAATCAAGCTAAGCGGATTGAAATTCCCGAGGGTAACGGTCGTATCAGCCGTACAGCCACCGCTATCTACCACGGATATGGTGTAATCACCTGGTGTCAACCCGGTGGCGATGGAATCATTTAAGGTGCTGTCGTGAGACCAAGTGTAAGTAAATGGGGCATCTCCATCATGTTCCAAGATGATGCTCCCTTGCCCCAATTCACAGGTATCTCCAGAAACAGTTACCTGTAGGCTGCTCACACATTGGATGTCCAGGACACCGGGGGACGCAAAAGAAAAAAGAGGCACTATGAGCCCCAGTATCTGGCAAATCAGCAATGAATACAAATTCTTCATACGGGCAATTCCTTGCATGGATGAGGTTGGAAGATGGGTGGGACAGTTTTTGTCTATCTCTGTATGTCTATTGCGAGCAAATTCCCTAGCAAAGCGGGCCAAATCTACAAAAGTATTCCCACTCCAATGGGGCAATTCTGCCTCTCCTGTCGAAGAAGTCCTATCTTTGGGCCAAAAGAGACAATGAATCAGGCGTTGGGGCGGCACATCCTGGCCGAACTACATGGCATCTCTTCAGCAGTCCTCAATAGCGTAGCAGGGGTGGAAGAGGCCTTGATGGATGCCGCGAAACAAGCGGATGCCACCATCATTCAGACCAGTTTTCATCATTTTTCTCCCCACGGGGTATCTGGCGTGGTGGTCATTCAGGAAAGTCACCTGGCGATCCATACCTGGCCAGAGGCGGGTTATGCGGCCCTGGATATTTTTACTTGTGGGGAAGAAATGGACCCCTGGAGGGCGTATCAGGCCTTGTTGGAAGCGTGGAACCCAGCGAATGCAGAGGCCCGCGAACTGCTCCGGGGAGAAGGCATGGGTACCCTCGGAGGGGGGGAAGACTTCACCTCGCCTACCTATCACCTCAAGAAGCTGACCAGAGAGGCCTGGTTCACCCAACGCCAGGGAGGGATGGCCCTTTCTCTGCTGCACCAAGGAAAACGTTTGTACCACACGCACTCTGAATTTCAAAGAATTGAAGTGATGGAGACCCATAGCTACGGCAGGGTGTTGGTATTGGATGGGCAAATGGTCTGTGCTGAAGCGGATGAATACATCTACCACGAAATGCTGGTTCACGTGGCGATGCAGCAACTGACTAAGGTGAAGCGGGTGGTCGTACTTGGGGGCGGGGATGGCGGAGCCGTGAGAGAATTGCTGAAATATCCGACCATCGAGCACATCCAGGTATGGGAACTCGATCCCCTGGTGATTCAAGTCAGTCAGGAATTTTTTCCAGAGATGGGGAAGGCCTTCGAGGACAAAAGGGTAGCGGTGAAAATAGGAGATGGCTGGCAAGTGGTAGCGCAAATGTCCCCTCATTCCGTGGACATGATCATCGTAGATGCTGGACAGATCCTTCCAGAGAAAAGCCTTTTTTCTGAGGCGAATTGGCTCTCATTACTCAGATTATTGAAGAAGGAAGGAGGCATGGTGGTGCCGCTGGGACCACCAAGGGATTCCTCTCATTCGGTGGAGGCCTTATTTCAGCAACTCCAAATCGTGGCTCAGCCCAGAAAGCTGCACCCATATCTGGCCCACTTGCCTACCTATCCAACAGGTACCTGGGCCTTTGCCTTGATCCAGGCCAAGGAAAAGCTAGCAACGACGCTTGCTCACCCGAACTTGTCCCTCCGCTACGTCAATGAAGAGGTCTTAACGGCCGCCTTTGCCTTACCGAATGATCTCAAACAACGATTTTTTCCCCCCGGAAAACCTTTTGGAAACTCAGGCAGTTAGTCCCTCGAACCGATGGTACTCCTCTTTGTGTTTCATTTCAATGGTCTGTTTGTCTCTGTAAGCCAGAAACGGACTGTCACTGGTAATTCCATCCACATGTTGCGACTGATTTCTCTACTTGTCTTCCTGTCGGTTTCAATGACGGGAAGCGCACTCTTCGCACAGCAAAGCTTCTTTGTCAAAAATGTCCTGGACAGCTTGTATCAGATCAATGGCACCGGACAAGTGCAGGCTGCGACCATTAGTCCGGACTATCCTACCCAGGGCTACTTTGGCTACCTCACGACCATCGACGGCTTTCACCGGAACTACATGATGATCACCCGATTGTCAGACACCGATCTGGATAGCTTTGGCTTGAAGATCATCGGTTTGGACAGCCTGGATATCACCAATGTTCCCCTCAGCAATTATGTCTCTCCCTTTCCTGGTCCGGGTCAATTTTCGTTTCACGGCCTCGAATACGGGGCCTTGGCAGATCGGGTCTATCTCGCTCCTACTTTTGGGGATAGCCTGTTTCAGATTGATCTGACGACGGGGATGGTTTCTGGCGCGATGGAGATTCCGATCTTTGAAAATACCTACAGCTACCTGCACACCTTCCACCAATCGGAGCAGCGCTATGCCATGATTGCCACCGATGCTCAGTATCAAAAGCGGTTTTTTCAGGTGGATCTGGATGATGATACCGTGCTGATCTCTCCCCCGATGAATTTTCCAGAACCCCTGCGCGCCCTGGAATACAGCGAACAAACGGACCGCTATTATGTGGTCAGCGATGCCGATCAGTTCATTTATTCGATTGATCCGCTGACCGGAATCCTGACCCCGGAAATTCAGATCCCGGGCTACCAATCCGCGTTCGGGTATCTGCATACCGTCGATGTTGGCCTAGATCTTTATCAATTTGTGGGGGTAGATACCTCCGGCTTCAGCTCCGTTCGGATGTGGACTTACCAGCCCTCAACAGGCCAAATCAGCTCTGTGCCTTTTCCCTATCCCCAAGCCGGATTTTATGGCTTGGAAGCGACCAATACCGCTTTTCTGTCTCGTTTGGTGGAGGAGGCAGAAGCGCCCACCACTGCGGTAGAACCCTTGAATGAGGCGACTTGGGCTATATCTGCAACTTCTCGACCATTGTTAACGACAAGAGTTGTGTATCCGTGAGCTTGTAATCCCGCTTCGATAAACTCGGCTATGTGGGG
>JBCCCJ010000015.1:0-14424 GCA_039033615.1 Bacteroidota bacterium | reverse complement strand
TGCGCAGATACAAGGGGATGAAAGAAGTCATCCAGTCGTGGCAATGAATGATGTTTGGTGGCCACCCCAGTTTCTTCACCGTTTCGATCACCCCTTTACAGAAAAAGATTGACCGCTCATCGTTATCTACGTGGAAGGTATCATTGGAGGGATCCGTCAAGACTGATTTGCGCTTGAAGTAGTCTTCATTGTCCAAAAAATACACCTGCAATTTTGCATTGGGAATGGAGGCCACCTTGATGGTCAACGGTTTCTCTTCTCCAGCTACCCGAATATTGATCCCGGAAAGTCGTACCACCTCGTGCAGGCGATTCCTACGCTCGTTGATGACCCCAAACTTGGGCATGAAAATGCGGATCTCGTGACCTTTTTCCTGCAATTTTTGAGGCAAGAGCCGGATCATATCCGCTGCTGAGCTTAGCTTTAGGAATGGATCAATTTCTGACGTAACATAAAGAATTCGCAGTTTCTTATCCATATGTTGTTGAAATTATTACAAACAGTGCTTTTCCACCTCTGAATGATTCAGATCATAGAAAAGCGGCAAGCAAAAATACGTAATTATATTTGCATTCACAATTTGGGTCCTTATATTGGTCGGCCTCATCCCTCTGTATTCTCCCCTCTTTTTCGATGCAAGTATTTCAAACGATCCATCATTTTCATGCGTGGAGAAATTCCCAATCCCCTACTCTTCAAATCGGATTGGTACCCACGATGGGAGCCCTGCATGAAGGCCATTTGAGTCTCGTTCACCAATCTGTACAAGCCGCTGACCTGACAGTGGTGACCATCTTTGTCAATCCTACTCAATTCGGGCCGAACGAAGATTTGGACAAATATCCCCGCCAACTGGATCAGGATCTGGAGTTACTCAAAGCAGCGGGAGTGGACGTCGTCCTTGCCCCGGACGTTCGGGAAGTATATGCAGACCCGGCGCACTTGCAGATCAGTTTTCAGATCAAGTCATTAGATAAGGTCTTGTGTGGGGCGAGCCGTCCCGGACATATGAATGGAGTCCTGCAAGTGGTCAGCATTTTGTTCCACTTGGTTCGACCCCAACTGGCCTTTTTCGGTGCCAAAGACTACCAGCAATTTCTTCTGATTCGACAGATGGTACGAGAACTCCATTTCCCTTTGGAGGTCATTCCTTGTCCCATTGTGCGGGAGAAAGATGGACTGGCCATGAGTTCCCGGAACGTGTATTTGGGCGAAGAGGAACGCAAGCAGGCGCTGGCGCTGTACCGGAGTTTGCAGTTGAGTCTTCGATTGAGCCAGGAAGGAGCCAGTCCAATGCAGGTTCGCAACCTGGTGTTGCAAGGCTTGGAAGCCTTCCCCCTGGTACGGCTAGATTACTTCGAATTATTGAGTGGGGAGACTTTGGAGCCGATCGAAGATCTGTTCCCAACCTCCTATCCGCATGCCTTCATCGCTGCCTATTTGGGGAAAACCCGCCTCATCGACAACCTCGCCCTGTATCCTTAGCCGATTTCTTGCGTCACAACGACGAACAAAGTGTTCGGACCCACACACCAACTGCCGAATCATTTTTTGTACCTTTGTGCTCCTTTTTGTGGCACTGGAAATCAATCAGGACCTATATGCTCCGCAACATATTTAAGTCAAAGATCCACCAGGTAAAAGTAACCCAGGCAGAGTTGCACTACGTCGGTAGTATCACCCTCGACCCTGAGTTAATTGAAGCTGCTGATATGATGGTCGGCGAACGGGTGCAGATCGTCAATGTGAACAATGGCGAACGCCTGGAAACTTACATCATCGAAGGCGAGAGAGGAAGTGGAACGGTATGTCTCAATGGACCTGCGGCCCGAAAAGTGCAGGTGGGAGATGTGGTCATCATCATCAGTTACGCCTGGATGACCAAAGAAGAAGCCCAAGGGTTTGAACCCACTGTCATTTTTCCAGACGAAAACAACCGCGTTCCGGCTTAATTACTTGGGTCCATCAATCGTTGGATCGGCCCCTGTTCTTGAAAGAGTTCCTGAGAAATGTCATACGACAAGGGAATCCGAATCGCTTTGGGGACAAATGCCGCAACAGTATTCGGATCAAAGCGCACCACCATCTGATCGGGATAAAACTCGAATTGTTGATGCGTAGAGATGCTTGATACCTCCAGGGAGAGGTCTCCTTCAAATCGCTGATCCCACCATTGCTGGATCAGAGAATTGAGAGGCTCCTGGAAGTCTTCTGCAAAAATTTCCGTCACTTCATACGGCTGTCCTGTCTGGGGATTGAGGTTGACCAATTGCGCATATTCCTCGGAGACTGGAAGATTTCCCCGTTGTTCTTGGAGGGTCTGGGTGAGACTCAAACTCAGGAGTTCTGGTGTGAATACGTGAATGTGGTAGCCATGCTGAATGTGCTGTTGCCAGCTTTCTTCCATTTCTGTCGACTCCACGGAACAATTGGCGAGCTGGCTTTGAATTTCCATTCGGTTAGGAGCTCCGGCTAGTTGGTTGACTTTTCGGTTGATTTCGGTATTGGCAAAGCCTGAAAACCGAGGATAGGCATATTGGATGATGCAGCGACTGTCGGGAGATTTCATGCTCAACTCCCGGCTTTCGATGGTGATGAAGCCATTGGTGCTGATGGGTTGAGGCATACTCACCAATTGCTCTTTGGGAAGCCATCGCATGGGTTGAACCTGATTACTCCGCAACGTTGGTTGCCATTCTCCCTCCAGACTCATGCCCGGTTTGAGGACTGCTCGGAAGTTCCCCAAGGATTCTCCGCCCGACCGCAGGGCTAGGGCCAATTGAGTTTCCAACGAGCGGTCAAGATTGCCCTGCGCCAAGAGTACCTGCTCCTTATCCAGGAAGGTGCCTTCTCCTTTCACCAGACTATCCCCTTGGATGGTCAGGCTGATGTGGAAAGGGCGTTGCTCCAACTCTCCTTCATACAATACTTCGCTTTTGAACGAAAAAGGGGCGGTCATCCGCAAATGGGTAACCTCCTGCAAATCGGCAGGGCCTACTTCCAGGCTGACGCCTTGGGAATCACCATTCTCCTGGCAACCAATTCCCAACAGAATCAAGCTCGAAAGGAGAACAGAATAGAAGGAATTAAGGAAGGAAAAATGAAAAGTTTTCATGTGCGAATACAAATGCAATTTTCTGAGGAATGTTAAGGAACACTCGAAAAATAACTTCCCCTTTTCGCGCCGTTATTTTTTTCCAGGTTGAGGAATCAACACCGAGTGGTTGGCGGGCCAAATCGCGAAACTTTGGGAAAGGGACCCAAAGATGAGCCTAGACGAAGAACTGGGAAGAAAGAACAAGTGAAAAGGTCCAAGTTATTTTTTGAGTATCACTAAGGGCGGGAAGCAAGGTATTGGAGCAGATAGCCATTCGACTCTCGTTCCCAGCCAAGTTGAGTAGTAGGTCCATGTCCACAATAGACGGTGATGTCATCGCCTAGTGGGATCAGGGTTTCGGAAATGGTCTCCATCAGGGTTTCGTAATTGCCACCAGGGAGATCAAAGCGACCAATGCCGCCGCGAAATAGCACGTCCCCGCTGAAAAGGGAGTTGCTGGCTCGATGGAGGAAACTGATATGACCAGCAGAATGACCAGGGGTAAACAAGACTTCCATCTCTATTTCTCCGAAAGACACCTGGTCTCCAGCTTTGAGAAGGCGATCTGGTTTGGGCGAAGGGGTAGGCTTGATGCCAACCAAGTCCCCGTGGAGGAGGGCCTGATCCAATTCTTCTACTACGCCTTCTCCGGTTTCAAACGGCACCTGATAGGTCTGTTTCACAAAGGCATTGCCCATCATGTGGTCGATATGTCCATGGGTATTTAACAACAAAACCACCTTCAGCCCTTGCTGCTTGATGTATTGTTTCAATTGCAATTCTTCCCCAACATGCGAACAGCCAGGGTCGATGAGGGCACAATTTCCCTGTGAATCAGAGAGGACAAACGTGTTCTCTTGAAAAGGATTGAAGGTAAAGGAATGGACTTGTAGCATGTGGAAATCGCTCTTTAGCAAAGGCACGACGTAGAAAGGAAGCAAATTACACAGATTAGTTGGAATCCAGCTTATCTCAGCAATGGGCAGAAAAAAAAGAAATCTGTAACTTCCCCGCTCAATTTGGAAGCTTCTGATACGATAATTCGGAAATCATGCGAGAGGAATCCCGTGTACTCATTTGGCTGCTACTTGGGTGGCTGATGAGCACTTCTTGGTTAACTGCTCAACCCAACCGTCAACCTGAAAATCTGGGCAAAAGAGTCAATTCTGAACATCAGGAATTGTTGCCTGTCATCAGCCCTGATGGCCTCCGCCTATACTTTGCCCGGAAAAACCATCCAGAGAACTACCTCTCTCCCAAAGAGTCTCAGGAAATTTGGTACTCTGAATACGATCCCCGCACCGACAAATGGGGAGAGGCAGTCCACATGAGTCGGGATTTCAACTCCCAGCAGATCAATGGAATCAGTGCCATCAGCCCGGATGGCAATACCATGTTGGTGCGCGCAGAATCTGAGCCTGGGCAGCAGACCGCTACTGGGTTCGCCATCCGCACCAGAACGACTCAAGGGTGGTCTGAACTGGAAGAGCTGAGTATCGACGGTATGCCTGACATGGCCAAAGGGGTGTTTATGGGGGGAACCCTGGCGGGCGATGGCCGAACTTTGTTGCTGTATTTTTCCGAAACCATTCGCTCCGAAACCAATGACATCTACGTCAGCTTCCTACAGCCAGAAGGCAATTGGAGCAAACCCGCAAGCCTGGGAGCAACCATCAACACTTCTGATCATTCAGAAGTCGCGCCTTTTTTGGCAGCAGATGGCAAAACCCTCTACTTCGCCTCCAATCGTCCGGGCGGGCAGGGCGACTACGACATCTACAAAAGCCAACGTCAAGGCAATGGCTGGACCCAATGGTCAGAGCCTGTGAATTTGGGCGAGCCCATCAATACCCCCAGTTTTGAAGCCTATTACACCATTGCGGCTTCGGGAGAATATGCCTACATGGTATCCGAGCAGAATGCCATTGGCCAATCTGACATCATTCGCATTCCCCTCACCGAAGCTCAAAAACCAGACCCTGTAGTTTTGGTTAGCGGCAAAGCGACGGATATGCTAGCCGGTGTGCCAGTTGCGGTGAATTTGGTGTATCAGGTGCCTGAAACCGGAGAAGTGCTAGGCCAGGGCCGATCCAATGCCACCGATGGGACCTATAAATTGACCTTGCCTTACGGAAATCAGTACGAAATCGTAGCAACCGCCGAGAATTATGAAACCACCATCAGAGCCTTGGATCTGACGGTCAAGCGCGACTACCAAGTGATGGAAGTGAACCTTGGCATGAATCCCAAGGAAGGAGCGTCTAGTGCGACTCCCCCAGACTTGATGGCTGATCCATTTGGGACCTTGTTGAGCTCGGTCTATTTCACCGGGAAATCCTTGAACATCAAAGGAGAGGCCGAAATCGAAATGAACCTGGTGCTGAAAATCCTGCGGGAAAACCCCGAAGTTTCCATGGTCATCCAAGGGCACGCTGATGTGCCAGGCTCTCACAACACCAATATGGCCCTTTCCAAATATCGTGCTCAGCAGGCCCGTGCCTGGTTGATTGCGCGAGGCATCGGTCCCCATCGCCTGCCATCCATCGGCTACGGAAATACCAAGCCTGCTACCCTTTCTCGCTCGGTAGAAGGCCTGAAATTGAACAATCGGGTCGAATTTCACTTTGATCGCTGATGACAGAACTGGAAAAAATGCTGGCTGATGAACTATATGATGCCAGCGATCCTCAATTGACCCAGATGCGAATCCGGGCCAGAAAACTTTGGTATGCCTACAATCAGCTAGCAGAGGACCAACAGGCAGAACGTTATGCCCTGCTTTCGAAGCTATTGGGAAAAGTTGGCCAGCAAGTGGACATTCAGCCTCCTTTTTACTGCGATTATGGGGCGCACATATTCCTGGGGGAGAATGTCTTCATGAACTTCAATTGCACCATCCTAGATTGTAATGAAGTTCACATCGGCCAGAATACCATGTTTGGCCCCAACGTTCAAATTTACACGGCCTATCATCCCTTAGCTGCGGCAGAACGCATCAAAGGCCCTGAACTGGCAGCCCCGATTCGAATCGGAGACAATTGTTGGATCGGTGGGGGAGCGATCATTTGTCCGAAAGTCAGCATTGGAGATAATACCACCATCGGAGCGGGAAGTGTGGTGACCAAAGATATACCTTCGAATGTATTCGCTGCGGGAAATCCCTGTCGGGTGATCAAGCAGATTGACTAATAACCCTTGTACTTATGAAGAGATATTTGATGTTGCTGGCTACCGCTTGTCTTCTGACAACTGCTGTAGCCCAGGAAAGCACGATTCAGAGCTTCACCGAGAATATGCAGGCCTTTTATGGGTATGTTGATTTCTATTGGGATGAAAGCACCGGAAAAATCTGGGTAGAGGTAGAACAGCTCGACCAGGAATTTCTATACGTCAATTCTTTGGCGGCGGGAGTCGGCTCCAACGACATCGGTCTGGATCGGGGACAATTGGGGCAAGAACGCGTGGTGAAATTCATTCGCTCCGGCCCCAAACTCATGCTGGTTCACGTCAACTATGGCTTTCGGGCGGTGAGCGACAATCCAGAAGAACGAGAATCTGTCGAGCAAGCTTTTGCCCAATCCATTTTGTGGGGAGGCGAAATCAAACAGGAAGAAGGCCGCATCTTGTTGACAGATATGACGGATTTCTTTCTCCGAGATGCCCATCAGGTAGCAGGGCGTTTACAGGGAAGTGGACAAGGAACCTATCGACTGGATGGAAAGCGGAGTGCGATGTATCTGCCACGCACCAAAAGCTTTCCTCAAAACACCGAATTCGAAGCGACCCTGACGTTTACTGGTTCTCCCAAAGGCCGCTACATCCGAGAGGTAGCCCCCAGTCCCGAAGCAATTACCGTTCGGCAACATCATTCCTTCATTCAACTGCCGGACAATGGCTACCAACTGCGGGAATTTGATCCTCGGGGTGGATTCAACACCATTTCCTATCAGGATTATGCCACGCCCATTTCTTCTCCCCTGGTCAAACGCTTCATCACCCGTCATCGCCTAGAGAAGAAAAATCCCAACGCCCGTACCAGCGAAGCGGTAGAACCCATCGTGTACTACCTGGACCGAGGAGCGCCAGAACCCATTCGTTCGGCCTTGATGGAAGGAGCAGGTTGGTGGAATCAGGCTTTCGAAGCTGCTGGTTACAAGGATGCGTTTCAAGTAAAATTGATGCCGCCGGAGGCTGATCCGATGGATGTGCGCTACAACTTGATCCAGTGGGTGCATCGTTCTACCCGCGGCTGGTCCTATGGAGCTTCTGTCATTGATCCTCGCACCGGAGAAATCCTCAAAGGCCATGTGTCCCTTGGTTCCTTGCGGGTACGGCAGGATTTTCTGATCGCCCAGGGCATGGTCAATGCCTACCGCAATGATGAGGAAGCCGATCCTCGCTTGCTAGAAATGGCCTTAGCTCGCTTGCGTCAACTCTCTGCACATGAGGTCGGTCATACCCTCGGGCTCGCGCACAACTTTGCCGCTAGTGTCAATGATCGGGCATCAGTCATGGACTACCCCCATCCTTTCCTCAAAATCAGCGGGACCGGGATTGATTTTTCCGATGCCTACGATACCGGAATTGGCGAATGGGACAAGCGGGCGATCACCTTTGGCTACCAGGATTTTCCGGCAGGAACGGATGAAGCAGCGGCCTTGCAAGACATTCTGCAAAAGACCATTGACCAGGGGTTACACTACCTTTCTGATCAGGATGCCCGTCCTCAGGGAGGCGCAGACCCTTTGGCTCACCTCTGGGACAATGGCGAGGATGCAGTCCGAGAACTGGAGCGAATCGGTCGGGTCAGAGATCGGGCGTTGCGGAATTTTGGGGAACAGAACATTGCTAGCGGACGCCCCCTCGCAGAGTTGGAAGAAGTATTGGTGCCCATCTACTTTGCCCATCGCTATCAGGTGGAGGCGGCCGTTAAGTCGATCGGTGGGATGCAGTACACCTACGCAGTGCGTGGCGATGGACAGACCCCCGTTGAGATCGTGAGCGGAAGAGATCAGAATCGAGCGTTAAACGCGGTCTTGGAGACTTTGGACCCAGACTTCCTGCGCATGCCCAATGATATTCTGAGACTGATTCCCCCTCGGGCGTTCGGGTATAGACGCGGTCGGGAAAATTTCCGTCTGCATACCGAATTCACCCTGGATCCCCTGGCAGCGGCAGAAGCTTCTGCCAACCACAGCTTGCAACTCTTGCTTCACCCGGCTCGTGCCGCTCGCTTGGTAGAATTCCAGTCGCGCAACAATCAATACCTGGGGCTGGGAGAAATGCTGGATGAATTGGTGGAGGAACTGTTTCCCGTTCAAATGCCAGTCAATGACCACGAAGCAGCCATCCAGCAGACCGTGGGGAAGGTAGCGCTCAATCATCTCCTGAATCTGGCCAATCACAGGGATGCTTCTCCTCAGGTGAAGGCCATGAGTTTGTTGAAAGTCAAGAGCTTGTCCACCTTGCTCGCCAAACGACTCAAAGACACCAAGGAAGAAAGCGAAGAAGCCCACTATACGTACTGCCTGACGATGATTGATCGCTTCTTCGAAGACCCAGCAGAGTGGAAAGCCGCTCCCGCTCCTCCCCTACCCGATGGTTCGCCCATTGGTTGCGGAGAATAATGTTGGATTAAGATTATGGAAACCCCACGGGTTGTTTGTCTTAACAGGCAAACAACCCTTTTTGATTTATGAATCCTTCCCCTGCCTACGGGCGACAACTGATGACTTTGCTGGCGATCTTCGGTCTGCTGGCCCTCTTCTCCTGCCAGAGTAGAAAACAGACAGGCGCTTATGCCACCGACGCGATCCCTCCGCCTCCTCCCTCCATAGAAATGGAGGCTCCGACTTCCATGTCTGCTCCACCAGAAGCCATGATGATGAAGAAAGAAGCGGTGGCTAGGTCCAAGGCAAAACGGAAACAAGATATCTCAGAAGAAATGGATGCTGATGGGTTTGTGGATAACTATGATGATGAGGAGAAAGCGGATAAATTCAACCGCGAACAATACGATCGCATCTATGAGAATCCCATCATTTCGCCCAAAGCTCAGCCACTTTCGACTTTTTCGATTGATGTAGATGTCGCTTCCTACGCCAATACACGCCGTTTCCTCAACGACAATCGACTCCCCTACCCCGACGCGGTACGGATCGAGGAGATGATCAACTACTTCAACTATGATTATGCTGCACCAACCGGCGAGCATCCCTTTGCGATTCACACCGAGGTAGCGGCTTGCCCCTGGCAGCCTGAGCATCAGTTGGTGCATATCGGTCTGCAAGGCAAAGAAGTCCTGCGAGAAAATTTGCCGCCTAGTAATCTGGTCTTTCTCTTCGACGTGTCTGGTTCCATGGATTCGCCCGACAAATTACCCTTGCTCAAAGCTGCCTTTCGTCTGCTGGTGAACCAACTAGATGAAGACGACCGGGTAGCCATGGTGGTATATGCGGGTGCGGCTGGGGTAGTTTTGCCTTCTACCCTCGCGAGCAAGAAATCCACCATCTTGGAAGCGCTACATAAGTTGAACGCCGGAGGCTCAACTGCTGGTGGTGCAGGCATCGAACTGGCCTATCAGATCGCGATGGACAACTTCGTGCAAGGCGGCAACAACCGGGTCATTCTGGCAACGGACGGAGACTTCAATGTAGGACCAAGCAGCGATGGAGAATTGGTGCGAATGATTGAAGAAAAGCGAGAGAACGACATTTTCCTCTCCGTTCTCGGTTTTGGGAGCGGAAATCTCCAGGACAGCAAAATGGAGAAGTTGGCGGACAAAGGAAATGGCAACTACGCCTACATCGACAACATCCTGGAGGCGAAGAAAGTCCTGGTCAACGAAATGGGCAGCACCTTGCTGGCCATTGCCAAGGATGTCAAAATCCAGGTAGAGTTCAATCCTGCCCTTGTAAAAGGCTATCGCTTGGTGGGCTATGAAAATCGTCTGATGGCTGCCGAAGATTTTGATGATGATACCAAAGATGCCGGAGAATTGGGAGCGGGTCATACCGTTACGGCTTTGTATGAAATCGTGCCGGTAGGTGCCTCTACGGAAGTGCGGACCACTGGAGATCTCAAATATCAGTTGACCGTTCCTACCGATGGCTCGCAGCGAGAATTGATGTACGTGAAGTTTCGCTACAAACAACCGACTGGAACCGTCAGCACTTTATTGGAACAACCGATTGGAATCTCGACGCAATCTTGGAGTCGGAGCAGTGAGAATTTCCGTTGGTCCGCAGCGGTAGCTGGGTTTGGCATGTTGTTGCGGCGATCAGCCTACAAAGGCAACGCAGATTATGCGCAAGTGAAAAGCTGGGCCACTCAAGCCAAAGGAGCTGATCTCAATGGCTATCGGGCAGAGTTCATTCAACTGGTGGAGAAGGCCATGCTGCTAGATACCGAAGAAGCAAATGTGAAAGACTGATCTGGTCAAAGTTGCTACTTCAAGCAAAGGAGAAAAATTATTTCAGGAAAAAGGTTGCTGACGATGTAACCTTTTTCCTCATTTGAATTACCCATTCATAGCGCACTACCCCGTTCTTTGCCGATGAAAACTTGAAAACTGTGTTAGACTCGAGCTTTTTTGCTTGTTTTTGCAGCCTTTTCAGGATTTCAATCGTCTGCTAAGTAGTGATCCCATCATACCTCTATCTACCATGATTCGTGCTATCTATCTCAGCTTGTTTGTGGGTGTGTTGTTCAGTTTGAACCTTCACGCCACTCCCCCACCCGATTCCGAAACGCCTGGTCCAATTCAGGTCATGGTGGTTGGTACCCACTATTTGCCAGTGGACATCATGAGGAATGCCCGCCAAAAAGAGGTAGATCAACTGGTGAACAACCTGGGCCGATTCCAGCCAGATCAGGTGGTGCTTCATGTGCCTTTTGCGTCAGAAGGAGAAAACAATCTCAATCAAGACTACCAACAATTTCGAGAAGGAATTGCCTCATTGAATCGTTCGGTGGAACATCAGTTGGGATTTCGATTGGCCAACGTGTCAGATGTGCCTGCTCTGAGAGGCCTTGACGATGAGCAACCCTTGAATCTTGCCAGCGAATTACAAGCGAGCAATGTTTCGGACGACAAGGCCCAAATCAATCTCTTGCTTCGTCAGGGCCGGGGGATCGAATCCACCAAGCAATGGCACAGCATGCAAAGTTCCGTGCAGGAATATTTGCTCTACCTGAACCAAAGAGAGAACCTCCAATACGAACACAGTCTCTTGCTGAAGGGGCTGAGTCAAATTCGCTCTCAACATCAGTATGCTGGAGCGGATATTTTGGCAGACTGGTATGCCTATCACTTGCGGATGTTCAGCAACCTTCAGGCGATTGTTTCCCAGGAACGTAGCGAACGGGTGGTAATCCTAATGCCTTCCAGCCACGTACCGATTCTGAAAGAGTTGATCGACTCAGATCCTCAGTTGGAGTGGGTGGAGCCCAGTGCCTATCTGACGGTTCAATGATTGTCTCTCGGAACGGCTGAGCCCGTACTTCCTACCAAAAAATCCAAATCGGCTCCGAGGTGAGCTTGGTTGACATGACGAACGTACATGTCGGTATAGCCACGCTTGCTCTTGCTTTCGGGCGCTTTCCAGGCTGCTCGTCTTTGTGCCAATTCTTCTTCGCTGATGTCAAGGTGAATCCGACGGTTAGGGGCATCTAATTCGATCATGTCGCCATTTTGGACCAGGGCCAGCGTTCCTCCGATGGCCGATTCTGGAGAAACGTGCAACACCACTGCTCCATAGGCGGTGCCACTCATCCGCCCGTCCGAAATGCGGACCATGTCTCTGACGCCTTGTTGCAAGAGTTTTTTGGGCAGGGCCATATTGCCGACTTCTGGCATACCGGGGTAGCCTTTTGGGCCTACGTTTTGGAGGACCATGACGCAAGAGGCGTCGATGTCCAGGTCTGGATCATCCACCCGACGGTGGTAATCCTCAATATCGGTGAATACCACGGCTCGTCCGCGATGCTGGAGGAGTTCTGGAGAGGCAGCAGATGGTTTGATCACGGCTCCATTCTCAGCCAGATTTCCATAGAGAACTGCAATTCCGGCCTCTGGTTGAATGGGCTGGTCGATGCTGGCAATCACTTCCCGATTGTAGCAGGGAGCGGCTTCGTTGTTTTCTTGAAGGGTTTTTCCATTTACGGTGATGGCTTCCTGATTCAACTGAGGCAACAATTCTCGAATCACGGCAGGCAGGCCGCCCGCGTAATAAAAATCTTCCATCAAAAATTTGCCGGAAGGCATGAGATTGACCAACAATGGGATGTTGGTCCCCAATTCAAAATCTTTCAATTCCATGTCGATGCCAATTCTAGCGGCGATGGCGAGGAGGTGAATCACCAGATTGGTAGAGCCGCCTACGGCAGCATTGACCTTGATGGCGTTTTCAAAGGCTTCCCGCGTGAGAATGTCGGACAACTTCAGGTCTTCATGGACCATCTCCACGATGCGAGATCCGGCCAGATGAGCCAAGACTTTTCTTCGGGAATCCGCTGCCGGGATGGCCGCTCCGGTCGGCAAAGTCAAGCCGAGCGCTTCGATCATACAAGCCATGGTGGAGGCCGTTCCCATGGTCATGCAATGGCCTCGACTGCGAGACATGCAAGACTCTGCTTCGAGAAATTCCTGGGGCGTCATCTTTCCTGCTCGCAAGTCTTCGCTGAATTTCCACACGTGGGTGCCGGAACCAATGTCTTCTCCCCGAAACTTGCCATTCAACATCGGACCACCAGAAACCACAATGGTAGGCAAATTGACGCTAGCAGCCCCCATCACGGTTGAGGGCGTCGTTTTATCACACCCACACAACAGCACTACCCCATCAATGGGATTGGCGCGAATGGTTTCTTCGGTATCCATGCTCGCCAGATTTCGGAATAGCATGGCCGTGGGGCGCATCAGGGTTTCTCCGAGAGAAGTTACCGGAAATTCTACCGGGAAGCCCCCGGCTTCTAATACGCCGCGCTTGACACTTTCCGCCAATTCCCGAAAGTGGGCATTACAAGGAGTCAATTCAGACCAGGTATTGCAAATGCCAATCACAGGACGGCCATCAAATTCATGCTCGGGCATGCCTTGATTCTTCATCCAACTGCGGTAGATGAAGCCCATTTTGTCGGTTTTACCAAACCACTCGGAACTGCGAAACTTTGCCATGTTGAGAAATTGTAGGATGGAGTCGTAGAAAAACAAGATCGGATTTCTGATTCAGGCGACCAAGGTTCAAAGGATTTCCCAGTTGAGAAGGCTGGTAGACATGATCTCGGAGTCAGTAAAGGTGCTAAAACGTCTCCTTCTTTACCTGGGAAAAGAATCCCCTAAGAATGGTCTACACAAAGGTTGAGACCAATCATTCTTCCATTTTTGCGGTTCGTGCGCTAGCTGGTAGAAAGCAGGGAATCAGCCTGTATTTTTGATTCAATCCTCCTCCACACATCCTGGAATCTCCCCCTTCCGATCTTTACTGATGTTGTCCAACGTATTTGATTCAAGCATCTCTGCTGGGATGGCTTGTTTTTGTGTTTGGACTTCTCTTCAATCAGCACAACCGCAATATCAGAAGCATTATGATTGACCATCTGGAAGATATGACGCACGAGGAAATTCACCAACTGCTGACCGAAAATGAGCGGCTCAAAAAAGAAAATGAAGAGTTGAAAGTACACCTTTCTTTTTCCTCAGTGGAAACGATCAATGGCTACAACGACGCCTCTGAGCTACTCAACGACACCGTCTTTAACAGCTTGAACCAGCGGCTTTCCTTATTGGGACAAAGCAATGCTCAGTTGAAAGCTGCCTTGACGGGGTTCGAGGAATTGGAAAAAGGGCTTTCTACCCTCCTGCCTGCCTTGGAAGTGCAGTTGCGGGGCTGGAATACCGAAATCAACAACCTTCGAAGGTCGATTGAGCATACCGAGAACACCTATGCGGGAGTCGTAAGCAAGCTAGAAGAGCAAGTGGCTTCCCTGCGCGACTCCCAACAGGCGGACAAAGAGGAACTTCAAGCCAAACATGAGACGCAAATCGCTCAGTTGACTCAGCAGATGGAATTGCTTTCCGAGCGCCTACAGCAGACGGAAGTCGCAGAAGAGGGCGTCGTGGCTCCTGATGATGTTTCAGAAGAACCTGAGAATCCTTTTCGGACCCTCAGTATCTATCCGGACAGCCCTTAGTGAGACTCAAAAAATAACTTGGACCTTTTCACTTGTTCTTTCGTCCCAGTTCTTCGTCAAAAAAAGCCTCCCTTGGCCCGCCAACCAGTCGGTGTTCCTTCCTCGACCTGAAACGAAATAACCGCGCGAAAAGA
>JBCCCJ010000014.1:0-14484 GCA_039033615.1 Bacteroidota bacterium | reverse complement strand
CTGTACTAATACCGCCTGAAATGGTCAACTTTCCTGGGGCGGGAATTATGTGCTTGGTCTGATTCAATAGCTCCAGAGATGGTGCTCAAATTCTAGCAACTCCTGCCGTCTTTGTTCTGCTTCCGGGAGAGAAGCAACCCCACTACCGGATACATCAGTGATATAGCTGTGGAACAAACGGAGGTCGAAGATTTCGGCTAGATTTTTGGATTCGGCATCGTTGTAGCGATTGTGCCATTGGGTTTCGGCCAGGACCTCCATGATGTCTTCATAGCGAAAACAAACGAGATATTTTTCAGGAAGCGTCTCCCCCGGATCGGTCCAGATCACCTGAAACCAGTCGATGTGGTACACCATCTCACTGGCGTTTTTGTCGAAAATTCGGTCTTCGATGAACTGAATGACTGATTCATAGGGGGCTAGGTCAATCACTGTTTCCTGATTGCCTTCTTCAGGAAATTCGAGTTCGTCCATGAGGAACTCGTCTTCTGTGATGAATTCGTCCTCAGCAGGCGCAATGAACTCGTCTTCGAATTCTTCAAAATCCGGCTCGATCGCCTGCTGAAATGCCTGCATCCGCGCCTGAACTTCCTCATAGTTCATCGGCTGTTCCAAATTGTCAGGATCGTAAGCGAAGTATTTCCCCGCTTCAAGCCCTGCCAGCAATGCCGCAATGATGCCTTGATTACTGGGGGATTGGCTGCCGGAGTAGATGCCAGATTGCTGGCGGATGATGGGTTGATTGATTTTTTCTCCCAGATCAATGCGATTTACTACACGGCGGCGGTAAAAATGATCTTCCGGGCGAATGTTCTTGCGAACTTTGGCGCTCATCTCTCCTCCCAACATAGATAGGAGAGCAGCAAACATCAGAGAAAATTTAGCTGAATTCATGAGTAATACGGATGGTTACATGATCAACTTCCGCTGGGGGCGCCCTTCCTGGGGAAGTTTTGTACCACCATAAGCCTTCCTAACAAAAAGGTTACACCAGCCTCCGCGAATTTTGTTAATTTTGCGCCCAAACCACCAATTTTACCGCACTATGCAATACATCGATCAAGCCAATATTGCAGGACGCCGCGCCCTGATTCGGGTAGATTTCAACGTGCCCCTGAACGCAGATTTTGAAGTGACAGATGACCGCCGGATTCGGGAAGCCATCCCGACCATCAAGCACATTCTGGCAGAAGGAGGTTCTTGTGTGTTGATGTCTCACTTGGGACGACCCAAAGAACAAGAAGAGAAATTCAGCTTGCGTCATGCCATCTCCACCCTGAAATCCTATGTGGATGCTGAGGTGCTGTTTGCCGATGATTGCATTGGAGAGGCGGCTTTTGAAATGAGCGCTGGTCTGAAGCCTGGACAGATTTTATTGTTGGAAAATCTCCGCTATTACAAAGAAGAGAAAAAAGGCGACGAGGCGTTCGCAAAGAAATTGGCCAAGCACGGAGAATTCTATGTGAATGACGCCTTCGGAACTGCACACCGGGCTCACGCGAGTACGACAGTAGTTGCTCAATTTTTTGAAGACAAATACTGTGGCCTCCTCTTGAAAAAAGAGATTGAAAACGCCAATAAGGTGCTGAATAGCGATGAGCGCCCCATCTGCGCCATCATGGGAGGAGCCAAAGTTTCTGACAAAATTCTCATCATCGAGAATTTGCTGGAGCGGGTAGATACGCTGCTGATCGGGGGAGGAATGGCCTATACCTTCCTGAAAGCCAGAGGCTTTGAGATTGGAACCTCTTTGTTGGAAAAGGATAAAATTGCCACCGCTGCCGACCTGATCAAAAAAGCCAACATCAAAGGAGTTCGCCTGTTGACTCCAGTGGATTCTGTCGTTTCTGATAAATTCGGAGAAGATGGCACCATCAGGACCCTTCGCAATGCCGAGCATCCGGCGGACATGATGGGCCTCGACATTGGGCCCCAGACCGTGATGAACTACGCTCAGCTGATCCTGGATGCCAAAATCATCCTGTGGAATGGACCCATGGGCGTGTTTGAAATGGCTCCATTTGCCAGAGGCACGATGGCCGTGGCCGACACCTTGGCAAAAGCTACCGAAAATGGCGCTTTTTCCCTGATTGGGGGAGGAGATTCAGCCGCTGCGATCAAAAAAGCTGGCCTGGAGGACAAAGTATCTTATGTCTCAACAGGTGGAGGCGCCTTGTTGGAATTCCTCGAAGGCAAGACGCTGCCTGGCATCGCGGCATTGGGCTAAGGCAATCAGCTCTGAACGCCATGAATGGAGAAATGCATATGAGGGGGCGGAGGGGGCGGGAACACGTTCCACGTAAAATTCCCCGAATTTGATGTGATGAAAAACTCCTATCTTTTGGCCCTCTTTGAGAAAAGAGGGCCAATTGTTTGTTATGCCCCTAGCCAATGAGTACCACCCGATCGAATTTCCCTTCAAGTCTCACTACTTGAATTGGGAGGATGGGAAGCTGCATTATATCGACGAAGGCAAAGGGCCGGTCCTCGTGTTTTTGCATGGACATCGCAGCAGCTCTTATGTGTTTCGGGATCTGATCAAGGAATTGATGGCGGACTATCGCTGTCTGGCGTTGGATTTTCACGGCTTTGGAAAATCTTCGACCCCGAGCTCGCAGGACTATTCCCTGGAATGGCAATCCCGGCAATTGGCGTTTTGGCTCAAACACCTGAAGATTCAGGAATTTGCCTTGATCACTTGTGGGAGTGGTTGCATTCCAGGACTGACCTATCTGCTCAAACAATCCCTGCGTCCAACCGCTTTGGTCATGATTCATGGTTGGTATTGGCCCACCCAACTTGCGGTTTGGCAACGATTTCGTCTGTTTCTTCGCCGGGAAAAGCGGTATTGGCTCAAACGCGTAACCCTCAGACGCCCTGAAAGATCCCTGAGAGAAGACCTGCGGACGGCATTTCATGGATTTCCTTCCGTAGGAAATCCCTATCCGCCTGCGTTTCATCCGACTCAGGTGTATGGAGGAGACGTACAATGGCTGGAAGGAAGAGCGGATCACTTGAAGCGGTGGAAAAAGGTGCCCAGTTGTTTGCTGTGGGGAGATCGCAATGGTCGCCTGAAGAAAAAGGACAAACAACGCTGGCAGCAACTGTTGCCACAAATCCTAGTACGAACGTACAAAAGAGGGCGTTATCTGCTTTTGGAGAGCCATGCAGCAGTTTGCAGTAAGGAAATTGAGCAGTTTCTCAAGGCTTGTTTTCAGCGAATCAAGACCGACCAGTCATAAATCAACCAGCCAAAGGTGAGGATCCAGCCGATGATGGTAAATTGTAAGAAACGGTCCTTCAGGAAGATTTTGGTCGGGCTGCCGCTGTTTTCCTCTACCAAGGTGATTTGCATGTATCGGAGAACGCCAAGGAGGACAAAAAATACGGTTAAGTACAATTGATCGCTGCCGAGCTTGTCCTGTACTTCCGGAGAAATGGTATAGGAGATATAAGAGACAATCAGCACCGAGGCCATGATCATCATCGCGCCGTTGATGAATTCGAGGTTGTAGCCCGAAATGGATTTGCGGACCTTCTTTCCATCCGCAGCCAATAGGACATCGTCCCTTCTTTTCGCCAGCGCCAAAAAGAGTGCCCCTAGAAAGATCATCAATTCGATCCACATCGAGAGGGGAATGAATGGCTTGGCTACCATGGCTCCCACCGAAATTCGAATCAGAAATCCCAGAGCAATCACAAAGATGTCCAGGATGGGGATGTGTTTCAGCCGAAAGGTGTAGAGTACATTCATGAACACATAACCCGAAACCAGGTAAAAAGCAGTCGGGGAAAGCTTCCAAAAACCGGGAATGCCAACCAATAGCAGGACCACCATGAGAATGAGACCATTGCGTCCGGAAATGACTCCCGAGGCAAGGGGACGATGTTTTTTGGTGGGGTGGAGGGCATCTGCCTCCCGATCCAGGTAATCATTCAGGATGTACACTGCACTGGCCACCAAGGAAAAGCCTAGCACTGCCAAGGTCACCCGCAGAAATACCGCTTGTTCCGTGATCCGCAAAGCGAAAAAAGCCGGCAGATAGAGCAGCAGGTTTTTGAAGTACTGGTGGGGCCGTAAGAGCTGGAAATAGGCTTTCATTGCGGCCGCAAAGCTAGGGGATGGCTTGTGGCTTTCCAAGTACCTTCCGTCGGTTCAATACATTTACAAACGTTGATGCTGAACTCTCCACACCTAGCCTGTTTCCTTCACCAGGGCCGCAAATAGCTCTTTACTGTTTTCAAGTGCCGAATATTTGCCGAAGGCAAAGACCTCATTGAGGTCTCAGGCTTGTAGTAGAAAGTTCCGTCGCCTGATACAACGACCTCGTTAGAGTTCGCACAAGAGATGCGACCCCTAACGAGGTCGGGAAAAGCGACCTTACACTTGGACAAAAGGAATTCAAGAAATGTCCAGTGGTGTGCTCCTAATAGGTAACCACAATCCCCAGGGTCGGCTGAAAAATTCCCAGGTCGTTTTGGAGGAAAGTCGTCTGGTAGCGACTGGGATCGTTGGGATCAACTACGGGAGTATCGTCGTCTGCTTTCACCACATCGAGGATATCTGGTCCTGGAATGCTGTAGAAATAAGCGTTTTGTAGGTCAAAGAAGAGGTTGAGGCTCCATTTTTCAAAGAACCATTTCTTGTCCACCCGGATGTCCAACTGATGGTAATTGCCCAAGCGCTGAGAGTTGAGTTGATTGAAATCGGGAACTTCTGCTCCTCGCACGTCCCAGACTGCGCGCAAACTGGAAAGCTCCACGTTGGCAGGGGTAAAGGGCTGACCGCTGGTGAAGCGCCACTTGGCACCTACTTCCCAATCGCCTTTGAATTTTTTTCCCATGGTCAGGGCGATGATGTGGCGACTGTCCCAGGAAGAAGGAACGTAGTTACCGAATTTGTCTTGAAACTCGCTCCAGCCCAAAGTGTAGGCCACAATCCCATAAAATCCGCGGAACAAACGCTGCTGAAGGAGAACTTCCATCCCATAGGTACGACCCTCTGAGGTGGATACCGCAGGCTCATTGCCTACGACTCCAAAATCCGCCCCGACATTTGCCAGCGAGATGGAATCCCGCAACAAGAAGGGATATTGGTCATAATTTTTGTAATAGGCCTCGATGGAAATCTTGCTGTTGGTTTTGGTGGTGTAAGCAATCCCTCCGACTAATTGCCGATTGCGGATGTAGGTCAGGTCTTGATTCACGAGCGGTCCACCTTCTTGATCGCGATAGCCCAACACGGTATAGGGAGGAAGTTGGTAGAAGATGCCTGTATTGAAATTGACCGCTAGCTCTGGCGTGATGAGAAAAGAGGCGGAGAGCCGAGGCGATAGCTGATCCAGCGGATTCTGCATTTTCTCCGAAAAAGTATTCGCATCTGCCCGAATTCCACCCGAAAGGATGACGCGATCATTGACAAACTTCTTGCTCAATTGGGCGAAACCACCATATTTGGAGAGCGTCAGCTGGGATTCAAAATCAATCACCCCAAATCGCAGCACATTATAGGTATCGGTGAAATACTTGGCATACTCATAATTGGCACCATAATTCAGCTTGAAGCCATTGAAGCGACCGGTGTATTCTACCCGCAATTTGTTCTCGATTTCCTGGGAAGTATAGTCGAGCAGGACCGGGAGGGCTTCGTCATTATTGGTGAATTTCTCGGCGTTAAAATTGATCATGTTGCGGCTCGCCACGACATTCCAAAAACCCTGATCGCCAAAGTATTTGTAGCTCGCGCCGATGGTGTAGTTCCACTGGGTCTGAACCGGGAGATTGTTGAGGGTGTATTTTTGAAAGGGAGTAGAATCTGCCTCCATGTTCAGGCGAAACTCATCCAGCGCTCCCAAACTCACGATATTCAACTCATGCCGCTGTCCCAGCCGAAATTTGTGCTTGTACTGGTAGTCATTGTAGTTGGGCAGAAAAGGCAAGGCCAACACCCTGAACAGCAATTGAAGGTAGGATCGTCGGACGGAAAAGAGGAAAGAAGAATTTTCCCCACTTGGGCCTTCCACGGTCATGGCCAGGTCGCTCGCTCCAAGGGTGGCCGTAAAACCAATTCTGTCATCCCTGGCGGGCCGCTGCTGAAATTCAAAAACCGAAGAAAGAGCATTGCCCCGATTGGCGGGAAAGGCCCCTGAAAAGAAATCCACCTCTCCGATGAAATCCACGTTGATCAAGCCCACCGGACCCCCAGCTGCCCCCTGCGTGGCAAAGTGGTTGATGTTGGGGGTTTCAATTCCGTCGATGTAAAAACGGTTTTCGTTCGGCCCCCCGCCCCGGATGAGGATGTCGTTCCGAAAACTGACCGTACTGGCAACTCCTGGCAGAGATTGGATCACTTTGGAAATGTCCCGATTCCCGCCAGGGTTTCGCTTGATTTCACTCGTACCAATGGTTCGAAGCGAAAGGGGAGCTTCTTCGACTTCTTTGAACGGAGAAGCGACAATGTTGACCGAGTCCGTGGTGTTTTCATCTTGCTCTAAGGCAATTTCCAAAATGACCGGCTTAGAATTGCTCACCTGAACTTCGTACAACGTCTTGGATTTGTAGCCAGAAAAACGGGCTTCCAAATTATACAGACCCGGTTCCACCCGCTGGAATTCAAAATTCCCGCTGGTGTCGGTAAATGCCCCTCGACTGGTTCCTTGGATGAGGATGGTCCCATATTCCAACGGCATGTTGGTCAGCTCGTCGTACATCCGGCCTTTGATTACCCCATTTTGAGCAAATAGAGGGAAATAGCTCAGCGATAAGGCAACGAGAAGAGGGAAAAGTTTGAAGTTTGACACAGTTATCAGGTAATAGTTTCAACAAACGAGAATTTTGTTCAGACCAGTAAGCGAACTCGCAGCCAACCGTTTTGTTTTCACAGCCTAACCTGCAGATAGAGAGAAGAAAATCTTCTTGCTTCTATGAATTAGGTCTGGTTATTGCGGGTTCGTAAGAAAGTGTCTGTAGGAAAGAACTTTTTTGCAACATTTGAGTTAATGAATGTTGTGTAAACACAGTTTTTTGGGGAATGTTTGAAGATATTATGAGCTAACCGTAATTTTTTACTGTGTTTACATAATAGGAGGAGTGCAGATTGTTGAACCTACATGCATGAAATACCAGCAGATCCAACGCTTGATTGAAGCCTACGAGCAGTTCGAAGAGGAAACCAGCGAACAAAACCTGGGATCTTTTGGCGTCTGGTTGCAAGAGCGAGAGCAAGCCCCTTTTCAGGAGCGCCAGCCAGAACAGGGGCCACCTCAGATTCTGGAAGCTTTCATTTTGCAGCACTTTGCGATGTTGTCCAATTTTGCCAAACTCTACTTGAAAAAAGTGTTGCGCAATACGCCCTTAGCCGGCTGGAATGATTTGGTGGCTTTGATTGTCTTATACTATGGAGGCAGTCTGCGGAAGACCGAGCTGATTCAACGAGGAATCATGGAAGTTTCTCCTGGCATCGAGGTAGTTCGAAGATTGCTGCGGCTTGGCTTGATTGAGGAATTTCCAGATCCTGAGGATGGAAGGGCAAAGCGGGTGAAATTGACTACTAGTGGCAAAGAGATGTATGAAGGCTTACAACCAGAGTTGAATCAGGTCAGTCAGGTAGTTAGTGGAAACCTCAGCACAGGAGAAAAAACCCAGTTGGCCCCTCTTCTCGAGAAATTGGTACAGTTTCACGTGCCAATTTGGGAGAAGAGTCCTCAGGCAGAACTGACCGACTTATTGGATACCTACTTTGGCTAAGTTCAGAATTGCAGGGGGGAGCCAGATGTGTTGACTACTATTCGTCGCTAGCATTCGATTTCAGAACCTTTCCTTTTCCATCCATATGCATTCCTTTCACCTGTTGCAAGCCTTGCTCCCCCTGCTGGAAACCTATCAGTCCCAAACCACTGCCGACCAGCAACAAGTCAATCATTTTGCTTCCTGGTTATATCGACAGCAGCAGTTCCCAAATATGACCCAGAGGCCAGAGCCTGATCCGGAGGAATTGGCCGAGGCGAAGGATTCGCAAGCCGAGACCGCCTTGACCATGCTGATCAGCTTTCTGTATCGCCACGCCAAGCATTATTCCAAAAAGGCTCTGGACGGTACCCCCCTGTCCACCATGGATGATTTTACCTTTCTGGCTACCCTGAGCTATCAGGACAGCCTCACCAAACCTGAATTGATCCAACAGCATCTCCTGGAGATCACTTCAGGGATCGAAATCATCAAGCGCTTGAGCAAGCAGGGGCTGTTGGAGACCTTTGCGGATTCTCGGGATCGCCGCTCTAAGCGAGTTCGACTCACGACCAAAGGGCGGGAGGTGTTGGAAAAGAGCATGAAAACCATGGATCAGGTGGCTCACATCATGGCAGGAGACTTGCCGCCTGAAGATCGAGCCAGCCTATTGCCGATGTTGTATCAGCTCAATGACTTTCACGCCATTGTGTATCAACAAGACAAAAAAGCTTCCTTGGACGAGGTGGAAGAAAAATATTTAGGCACCAGATGAGGGAGGAGTAGCCCCCGCCTCTACCAGCAATTGCTGAATTTTCCCATGTCCCTCTGAAAGTTCCCACGCAGAAACTCCCGCTTCGTTCCTGATATTGGGATTGGCTCCCTGTAGCAAGCACAACTGTACCAAAGCCGGAGAGGGAATTTTGATCGCTTCTAGCAGTCCTTGATCCAACTGCTCCTGCGAAAACTCAACGATGGGAGTTTCTTCAGGATCGTCTTTCGGTTGCTTTTCAGAAAGCAAGAGATTTCCCAAGGCGGCAGTCAATTTTCCCAGGACTGGAGGAAGGGAAGGGGTTTTGAGTTTGCCGGAAGCCTCTTCCTTGTCCAATTTGTCCATGACCGCCTGCCCGCGGAGTTCCCATTCCATCAAGACATCTTGTGCATCCAAGGATTGAATCAAACTGTCCGCCAATCCTAGGGTAAGGGCGCTCAGTTGGGGGAACTGTTTGAGTAGCTTCTTTTGCCACAAGAGAGGGACGTACAGTTGATCTTTGTAGGAAGTTCTGGGCCGACCGCTTGCGGTTCCATTTTGATTCAGGGTGGCTTTTCGCAGCAATTTGGTCAAACGTGGGTTATGCACATTGCGCTCAAGGGCCGTATGCCCATCCCGATCAGTCTGGCTGGGATCGGCCCCTTCCTCCAATAGGGCCTTTACGATGCCTACCTTTTCGACATCCACTGCGAGCATCAGGGGCGTACAGCCTTGCAGGTTAGGTGTCTCGTATTCCGCTCCTGCTTCCAACAATTTTCTTGCGAGGGTCGTGTGTCCAGTTCGAATGGCGACAAAAAGGGCCGTTTCTCCCTTGGGATCAGTCATCTCCAGGTCCGGCGCCTGTTCCATCAGGTAGGTGAAAATGTGTTTGTTTCCCGATTCAATGGCTCGCATGAGCACCGTTTTGCCCTCTGGATCTCGCTCATTGATCTCCGCCTCAGCTTCTACCAGCATGCGGAGGATGGGGAGATTTGACTTGTCTATGGCGCGAATGGCGGCTGGAACGCCTCGCTCGCTTTTGGAGTTCACATCCATGCCCGCTTCGATCAAAATTTCCAGACAAGCAAAGTTGCTTTCTTCTACTGCTTCGACCAAACCTCTCCCACTAAAGGAACCCACTTCCCGGATCACCTTTTGCATGTCGAGGTATTTGCGGAGACGTTTGAGCATGAGCGGATTAGCGTTCCATCAATTGTTTGAGTCTGAGGTAGCCTTCTTGTGATTGGGCTTGAAATTGGCCTTTCATCAAGGGGAATAGCGACTTCCAGAAGATATTCTTTCCTTCGATCTCGTGCAATGCGGTAAAGCGGGTTCCGTAATCGGTCCGCTTTAAGGTAATCTTAACTTTTGAAAACATGACCTCATTCTCCAAGAGAAAACTGAAACGCTCGGGAGGATCTGCAACGATGACTTCTTCCAACATCTCAAAGGATTCGCCTTGGTTTTCGACCAACATGTGGTAGCGACTGCCCGCTTGCATGCTATCGCCTTCGATGAGTTCCATGCCCTGAAAGCCTTCGACCCATTCGCTCATGAGGGAAGGATCGACGAATACCTCCCAGGCTTCGCTAATTTCCGTAGGGGTTTCGATCACACATTCATACGAAAACCGAGGCGTGAGGATGCCAATCAGGAAAAAGGCTCCTGGCAGGAGGATGAAAATCAGGGGAAGATACTTCAGCCATTTCATAGGCAGAAAATCAAGGGATGTCGATGTACTTATGGGTTTGCAAACTCAGACGCCATTGGGGATGATCCTGTACGTATTGGACCAATACGGGGGTGATGCGATCGTGTCTGCTCCACTCTGGTTGGAGAAACAACTGTACGTGGTCAGCACACTTCGCGGCATGTTCTTCCGCCCATTTCAGATCGCTCTCGTGATAAATCACCACTTTGAGTTCATGGGCCAATTCATAAAAGGATGGAAGGGGTTTGAGAAATTTTTTGGGAGAAAAGCATAACCAGTCAATCTCTCCCAATAACTCATGTACGCCGGCGGTTTCCATGTGGACGATGAGCTCCTTTTCATGTAGCGCATCGCACAAGGGTTGTACATCATAAACCGTAGGTTCTCCCCCAGTGATCACCACTCGCTGGGTGCCAGATTCTGCCGCAGCCTGCGCCAAGCTTTCGCAATCGTGATATTGTTCTGGTCGGGGATGCCAGGATTCTTTGACATCACACCAATGACACCCCACATCACAACCACTCAATCGAATGAACCAAGCGGCGGTTCCTGAGAAACTACCTTCTCCCTGAAGGGTATAAAATTGCTCCATCACTGGCAGCGGATCAGCTTGGCGAAAAGCCAACTGTTCCAACTGAGCGGGGCGTTGTTTCATCGTCGTATTCATTTCGTCCTCAAACTCCTAAGTGATTTCGGTACGCATCTAAGGTATTGCGCAACAACATGGCCACGGTCATAGGTCCTACCCCTCCCGGAACAGGGGTGATATGACTGGCTTTTTCAGCAACGGTTTCAAAAGCTACATCTCCCACCAAGCGGAAGCCCGATTTGGTTGTATCGGAGGGCACTCGATTGATCCCCACGTCAATGACAACCGCTCCCTCTTTGACCATGTCTGCGGTGATCAAATTGGGTTTTCCAACCGCCACGATCACAATATCGGCCTGAGGAACCATCCGTTTTAGCTCCGCTTCGGGCGTGTACTTATGACAAATGGTCACGGTAGCTTCTCCAGGCTTGCCTCCACGGGACATCATGATCGAAGTGGGGCGTCCCACAATTCTGCTTCGCCCTACCACCACACAATGCTTGCCTTTGGTTTCGATCCCATAGCGATCAATCAGCTCCAAAATTCCCGAAGGAGTCGCGGGCATAAGGCAAGGGAAATTCAAGGTCATCAAGCCTACATTGACGGGATGAAAGCCATCCACATCTTTGTTAGGCAGGATGGTTTGGGTAACCCGCTGAGGCGTGATATGCTCTGGCAAAGGCATTTGTACAATGATGCCGTCCACATCTGGGTCCTGGTTAAAAGCCTCTACTTTCTGGAGCAGGCCTTCCTCGGTGATGGTATCGGGCAGCCGTTTGAAGGTGGAACTGTAGCCCACATATTCACAGGCTCGCATCTTGTGGCGAACATATGTCTGCGAAGCAGGGTTATTCCCAACCAGGATCGCTACCAAATGAGGCGGGCGTACCCCTTGTTGGGTGATCCGCTCCACTTCGCGTTTGATTTCGTCCTTGATGGCCTGTGAAACGGCCTTTCCGTCCAGGATATTTGCTTTCAAGCCGCTGAAAATTATTGGTCAATGGGCTGGCAAAGATAGGCAATATTCTGCTGGAATTGAATCCTGGCGTCTGATGCCGGACATTTGCTTTGAGCAGGGTGGCATATTTTCCCTAGATTAGAATAGCTATGAACTTGCTACGCGTATTTTCCTCTTGGCTGTTGATTGCTTGGCTCCTTGGGTTGGTCTCTTGGAACGGGGCCAACCTCCAGGCTCAGGCTGTCTTTCAGTACGAAATATCTGCTGCTGAACCCCTCATCCTTCAGAGCTTAGACACCTTGGCAGACCAATCAATTCTGACTGCTGGCTACCTTTCCAACTCCGCGCAAGAAGAACGCCCGTTGATAGCCAATTGGTCTCCGTGTGGGGAAATGAAGTGGAGCCGATCATTTTCTCCCAATCAGTCAGCTCGCATCCTCAAAGTGCTTGCAACCGCTGACGGAGGGAGTCTGATATGCGGCAGGGTAGGAGAGGAACAAACCCATAACGCCTGGGTGATGAAGCTTTCATCTTCTGGAACCGCAGAATGGGGCTTCTCTTTTGGAGGAAACGGTCAAGACGCTGCGCTTTCCTTGGCTGAAAGCAGCGATCGCTTTTGGGTAGTCGGCTATACCACCAGCTTTGGGGCAGAAAGACAAGACATGCTGGTGCTCAACCTCAGCAAAACCGGGGATTGGTTGTGGGCTCAGACCATTGGAGAAGCTTCCAATGACATTGCGACCAGTTTGGTGTTGCAGGCAGATGGTTCGGCGCTGATTGCGGGACATACCCGTTCCTATGGCAGTCGTCTTGCAGGGATGCTTATAGAAATGCAGCCAGCGGGGAATCTGATTTGGGCCAAAACCTATGGCGCTTTTCACAATGAATGGTTTCAGGAGGTCATCCCCAGCCAGGATGGCAATTTGCTGATCGCAGGCTCCTCCACCACACATGGAGTGGGGGGCGTGGACCTTTGGTTGCTGAAAACCAATGTGGAAGGAACCCTGATTTGGAGCGCGGTTTACGGGGCAGAGCGGGACGAAAATGGATGGGCCTTGCGGGAACAAGCAGACGGGACCATTGCCATCGTAGGCACCATAGAATACTCCGGGCAGTTTCAGCGAGATCTCTTATTGCTTCAAACAACCGCCAGTGGTCAACTGCTGAGTAGCCAAAGCTATGGTTCGCCTATTGAAAGTGAACGCATAGAAGGAGAGGTGTTTAGTGGATTTGGACTCAATCGTTTGGGGCAATGGTGGATCGCCAGCGGACAGCGGGAGGATAACGGACTCAATGGGCAAAGTTTGTTGCTCAATGCGTCGTCGGAGGGAAACAGTGGAGGATGCTTTCAAGCTGATTTGGCCCTGACCGCGAGTACTGGAGAACTAGATATCACTTCTCAGCAGCCTCAGGTCAGTTCTCTTACTTCTCTGCAAGTCAATTGGGCTCCTTTGAACTGGCAGGAAACCAACGAAGCCATCCTGGTGGAAGACCTGTGCCCGGTCAAGCCCTATGAATTGGCAGCAGATACGATCTTTTGCGAAGGGGATTCTGTGATCATCGACGCCACCAGAGAAGGCGTATGGGCATACGAGTGGCAGGATGGAAGTGAAGATGCCATTCGAGTCATTACTGCTGCCGGAAGGTATGTGATTCGTTGGTGGCTAGATCCAGCGTTGAATTGTTTCCAGACCGATACCATGGTGGTGGAAATGCGTTCGACTCCCCAGCCAGATTTGGGGCCAGATGTGCCGATGTGTGAAGGAGATTCCGTTTGGTTGACCCCGATGGCGGAGGGGATGTATCGCTGGCAGGATGGGAGTACGCAAACGAGTTTGCTGGCAGTTGAGCCAGGGAAATATTCAGTATCTGTGGAACAGAATGGCTGTGTTGGGCAGGACGAACTCATTCTTCAAAGGGATTTTGTGCCGGATCGTTTATTTGAAATGGCTGATTCCAATACCTGTGAAGGAACTACCATAGAGTTGACCCGTCCCAACATTCCTGGGACCTTCACCTGGCCGGATGGCAGTGGCGGCTTTGTATACCCGGTAGCAGAAAGCGGCTTGGTACAGTTGGCCTATAAATCGGCTATTTGTCAAACCCTCACCACAGATTCCATTCGGGTAGCGTTCCGCAATTGTGAATGCGAAGCGTTTGTTCCCACGGCCTTTTCTCCCAATCAGGATGGCATCAATGAATTCTGGTTTCCCCAATGGAACTGCACGCCACTGACCGTGCGGCTCAACATCTTCAACCGCTGGGGGAATCGAGTCTATCAGTCGACCGAAAGACACCCTCTCTGGGATGGCAGCAGTGACAAAGGCGTAGTTCAGCCGGAAGGCGTTTATCTCTGGCAGTTGGAATACGAATTTGAAGGACAGGACGGCAGAGAAATCCATACCCTCGGAGGTAGCCTACAAGTGATCCGCTGAGCAGGAAAGAGTCCGTGGAAAATGTCTATCTTAGAGATAAGACCAACCCAAGTCTTTATGCCCCTATTTTCTCATGCCCATTGCGGATTCTGCGGCACCGCTTTCCCAGATCCGCGAGCAGCTTTTCCGCGTGTATGTTCCGCTTGTTCGCAGACGACCTACGAAAATCCCAAACCGGTCGGTGTGGTGATTGTACCAGTCGATGGAGAAGGGGTATTGTTGATTCAACGAAATGTCGCGGATGGGAAAGGCAAATGGGCCTTGCCCGGTGGATTTCTGGAAACCGGGGAATCCTGGCAAGCAGGGACCGCCCGG
>JBCCCJ010000013.1:0-14699 GCA_039033615.1 Bacteroidota bacterium | reverse complement strand
CTTCCAACCAACCTGTATGTTAATTTTGAGAATCCCTAAACAATTGTAAAGATGGAGAAACCGCTTGTTTTGATTGTCGAAGACAACAAAATTAACGCCCTTGTTCTGAAAAAAGCCATTGACAAAGTCTGTCAACCAGAGCATGTCATCAATGATCAGCAGACCTTTTCTGTTACCAAAGAAAGGAGCTTTTCCCTGATTCTGATGGACATCAATCTGGGCGGCAACAGCATGGATGGAGAAGCCATCATGAAAGAACTCCGGGCTGACCCCAGATATGAAGACACCCCCATTTTTGCAGTTACAAGCTATGCGATGCCTGGCGATAAGGAGCGGTTTTTGGAGGCAGGTTTCGATTCCTACTTTTCCAAGCCGATCGACAAAACCGCAATCTTGGAAGGGGTACAACGAATTTTGTCCGCCTTACCGAGTGCATAAGGGAGGAACAGGGCAGTTGATGGATCGAAGCGATCTCTTACCAACTGCCCTGCTTGTTATTGGAAGGTCTTATTCTGAGAAGAGAATCAACTCCACCCGGCGGTTTCGCTGGCGACCGGCCTCGGTATCATTGGTCGCAATCGGGACTCTTTCCCCATAGAACTGGATTTTCACCCGGTTTTCAGAGATCCCACGAGTAAGTAAAAAGTCCTGGACTGCTTTGCAACGTCGCATAGAGAGATTGTCGTTGCTGTTCAGCTCTCCAATTTCATCTGCGTGTCCCACGATTTCCACCTTGATGTTGGGCTGCTCCTTCATCAGACGGGCCAATTGGTTGATAGCGATGCGGGCTTTGCCGTCTAGGTAGTCTTTGCCTGACTCGAAGTACACCCGATCATAGGCGTCGAATCCCGCTTCTTCCGAAACTTTGGCAGAGCTGTTCAGTCCCCGATCGTCGCCTTCCGGGCATCCTTGTAATTTCACCTCTCCGGGCGTGTCAGGACATTTGTCTTCCACGTTCACTACCCCATCGCCGTCTGCGTCCGCATACGGCATGTATTCCTTGAATTCACTGGAATACTTGCCATTAAGTTCATCGATTGGCACAATGGTAGGACCAGCGGGTTTGAATCCTTCTGGTCTTCTGGTGGGACGATCTACCGGAGCCAAGCCCTGAGCGATGCGTTCTTCTCGTTCCAGACGACGGCGTTCCCGCTCGGCCGCTTCTTCCTCCTCCAATTGCTTGACAAAGGCTTCCATCTCTTCCTTTTCCTTTTGCTTGCGCTCTTCCTCCTCTTGTTTCTTGCGCTCTTCTTCTGCCTTTGCCTGGGCAATGGCTTCTTCTCGTTTGCGCTTGGCTTCAGCCTGCACTTTGGCTTTGGCCTCGGCGCGAGCTTTGGCTTCGGCGATCTTACGCTGGCGCTCCTCTTCCTGCTCCATCAATTTTCGCTGGCGTTCCGCTTCTGCCGCAGCTTGAGCTGTCGCAGCTTGTTCGGCTTCGGTAGGTTCTGGATTGCCTTCCTCTGCTGGTGCAGGTTCTTCTGTCGATGTTGGTTCTGGCTCAGCCTCGGTTTCTGCCTCTGGATCTGGCTGGGGTTCAGGCTCTGGATCGTTTGCCGAAGGGGTCGGAGGCGGAGTTTCCTGAGCAGGCTCGGTTTCGGCTTCAGGGGTAACTGGTGGCTCTTCGACCGCTGGGGTTTCCGAATTCTCAGGCGTTTCCGCACTCGCAATTGGCGCTTCCGGCTCTGCCACTTCTTCTGGACACCCCTGATTAGCGGCTAAGCCTGGTTCTTTGGGACAGGCATCTTTGTTGTCAGGAATGCCATCCTTGTCGCGGTCTTTTGGGCGGCCATACGGAATGGGCGTATGAAAGCCACCAAAAACGTGGAGTCCTTTGGTGCGTTGCTTGAGCCACAAATCGGTGAGGTTCCCCGAGCCAATCACAAATGGTCCGGCGTTGAGAACCGCACCCACGGTTACCCCATCAAAATCCGTGATGGAGACTGGGACCCCCAAGCCCAACCAACGGCTTTCAAAACGGGGCGTCGCCGTTATCCAAGTCGCCGTATGAACCCTGCGTCCCCGTAGGCGACTTTTTACCGCAATTTGGGGAACGACATTCAAAAAGAAATTACGAGAAAAACGGACATCTGCCTGGAGGCTGATCAAGGTTGGAGAAGACATGCGGAAGCGATCCGGAGGATCTGTGCCATCAAATTCTGCATTCACCACCGAATCAAAAAAGGCCACGTTGTTGCCGCCCAGGCGACTGATATCATAATCCAATACACTCCCTGTAAAATCAAAACTGTTGGAATCCTGATTGAAATTTATGCCGCCAAGGTCAACTACTGAGAAGCCTAAGCGGTATTTGTATTTGGGCAAATCATTTCGCTCCGTGCGATATTCTCCCTCCCCCGAAAAGAAGGTCTCATGATCTGGTCGATATTCGTATACAAAGCCCAAATCTAATCCCCAGCCGTTGCTGCCTTGGTCGCGATTGGTCAGTTGATCAAAACTGAAGCCCGGATCGATGCCCCCGATGAGTTCAGAGTGAGCATAGGAAACATCAGCCGAATGCACATTCAGAATGTCTGAATTGGTGAAGGAATAATCCAGATCATTGGCATACAGGTAAGCTGCCGCAATGCCGATGTTGTATTTGATTCGAAACCCTCCTTTGAGGTAGTTGGGGCCATCACTGTACAATTCCCGAGCGTACCCAACGCCCAATTCCAGCCAACTCATGACATCGAGACTGAGTCGGTCATTGTTGTATCGAATGCCGTATTGTTCAGGAGCGTCTAGTCCAGTGTAGGCAAATACAGCGCCGGGTTCTCCGATGTTATCCAAATTGAAAAAGGAGCGAAACCGACTGGTCAAGGCAATGCTATGCTTGGGAGAAAGCGCAAGCATCGCCCCTGGACCATGTAGGTCGAGGTTGTACATGATGGCTTTGTCGTTGCCATTGAGCAACTGAGGGAGGAGCCGATTGCGGGTCGAATCATTGATGTTGTCAAACAAAGTGCCGCCTCGCAACGCGCTATTGAGCAAGCCCACATAGTTGTTTTGGACGTGCAACATGCCCCCACCGAGGGTGGCATCAAAGCGGACCTGACCTCCGGCGATGGAAGCGGGTTGAAGGTCTATGCCATAGATGCCTGCATAATTATTGGTCTGAAACCCGAGAAACTGCTGGCCAAAGGCTGGGGAGGATAGGCAGGCCAGGAAAATTCCCAGGCCTAACAAGAGCCGATGATTCATAAGAGGATAAAGGGAGATGAAGCTCATGGGGGCTAAAACTAAAGAAATTCTTCGTAATTTGGCTGAGACGAATTTGGATTTTCAACTCATGAACATCGCCGAGCTAAGTCGTTGGGTTAGCGGAGGAGAAGACAAGCATCTGGAATTCAAGCGGAAAGCCAGACATCTCGACAAGATTGCCCGAGAATTGGTTGCGTTTGCGAATACAGATGGCGGTCATTTGCTGGTAGGGGTAGATGATGATGGAAAACTCTTCGGCGTAAAAGAGGCAGAAGCAGATTATTTCGCCCTCGAACGGTTTCTGGAACAATATGTCAAACCAGCCCTGCCTTTGAAATGGCAGTTGATCCCCATTACCTCTCAACGAGAAGTGTTGGTATTGGAAATCCTCCCCAGCAAAACTTCTCCTCATTTCCTATATGCTCAGGACGATGGGCCTCGCCAGAAAGTTGCTTTTGTGCGAGTGCGGGACAAAAGTGTGCAAGCCAGCCGAGAGATGGTTCGGGTTCTCCGATACCTCAAAAGAAAACAAGGCGTTTCCCTCCGAATCGGCGAGCCAGAACAGACCTTGCTTCAATACCTGGAAACGGTCCCAAATATTACCCTTGCTGAAGCGCAAAAATTGCTCAATATTTCTCGACGTAATGTCTCCCAGAAGTTGGTGCTCCTGGTGAGCGCGGGTCTGCTTCGCTTGCGACCCGGGGAAAAAGCCGATCGCTACAGCCTCATTCAAAAAGCGTTTAAATAGTGTAATTTCCAACAAGGAAAATACCAATCAGCCCCTGAAACATACAATTCAGGGGCTTGGCTTTCGTTATCAGGTAAGATTTTGCGGGTCTGAGGCTACTTTTTGGTAATTTTAGAGAAGATTTCTTGTAGATGCGAAGCTCTTGTAGTTATCTTCCAAGGTAAATGACACACTACTGCAGGGCTTTGAGCCATCTGGAAAGTTGACCTCCACTACACACCTCACAACTTCCTTGTTTCTCTTACCGTCTCTTTCGGGCCATATTCTGATGTAAGAATGAAAACCCAAATCACGCTTTTTGTTACCCTTTTTCTGAGCCTTACTTTCCTGCCATTTACGCTTCAAGCCCAATTGCCTCCGCTACAGCCGGAGCAGGACTGTGTAAATGCCATTCCGGTTTGCCAGAACACCTACTTTCAGCCAAATTCTTACCAGGGAGAAGGCGCTAATCCCAACGAGATCAACCCAGGGCCATCCTGTTTGAATTCAGGAGAGCGAAATGATGTCTGGTATATCTTCACGGTGCAGACTACGGGTCAACTTGGCTTCAGTATCACTCCGGTCAATCTGGCAAATGATTATGACTGGGCGGTGTACAACTTGACCAACAATCCCTGCTCGGACATATTTGGTACGCCTTCTTTGGAAGTGAGCTGTAACTATTCTGGCTCCCCCGGAGTTACTGGACCCAATGGACTTACTGGCCCGCAAAATGAACCCCTCATCAACGTTACTGCTGGAGAAACCTATGTGGTCAACGTGAGTAATTTCAGTGGTACGGGATCTGGCTACACCTTGGATTTCGGGGTATCCACTGCCGCGATTTTTGATAACATCCCCCCCGAAGTAGTAGATGTACAGGCAGACTGTGGAGGCAACATCTTGCTAACCTTCTCCGAAAACATTGTGTGTAGCTCGGTTGACTTTACCGACTTCACCATAACGGATTTGACAGGCACGCCTTACACCATTACTGGCGTAAATGGCGCCAACTGCTTGGCAGGAGGAACCTTTGAAAGCATCTTTGAAATCACCTCAACCCCAGCATTCACAGCTGGCGATTACATCATCTCCCTGGTAGACGATGTCGTCGACAACTGTGGAAATATCGGGATATATGGCAGTGATACGATCACGATTTTCTTGCCAAACATCGCGGTCAATGCTGCGACGGATACCATTTGTGCGGGCGATAACCTCACCCTCTCTACCCCAAGTGTACCCGGATTTACTTATTTGTGGAATCCTGGTGGATTGGTAGGGAATTCCATAACCGTTTCGCCTGTAACGACCACGACTTATACCGTTCAGGCAACCGCCCCAAATGGTTGTGTGTATGCTGGCGATACCACGATTACCGTCATTCAGATTCCCACCGCCAACTTTTCGGCAGTCCCCAATCAGATCTGTCCCGATGATCCCATCACGGCCACCTACGTCGGCACGAGTTTGCCACAAGCGACCTTTACCTGGGATTTTGGCAGTGCAAATGTACTCAGCGGGAGCGGGAGCGGTCCTTATGACCTTTCTTGGGCTACCCCTGGTACCCAAACCATCAGCTTGACCGTTGATCAATTTGGTTGTACTTCGCCTGTCGTAACGGGCAACGTTACCGTCTTTCCGCTTCCTGAAGCAACCTTTACCGGGACGCCTGAAGTCTGTCCCCTTTCTCCTGCGACTTATACCTACTCTGGCAATGCTTCGGCGGCGGCTACCTATAACTGGGATTTCGATGGAGGCTTTGTGATTTCCGGCAGTGGACAAGGACCGATTCAAGTAGAATGGCCTACTCCAGGTCCGAAAAATATTTGTTTAATCGTTACGGAAAATGGCTGTGTGTCCACCGTCAATTGCCAACCCACTACGGTCAATCCGCTACCAGTAGTTTCGGTATCAGAGCAACCCGCTCAGTGTTTGAATGGAAATGAATTCACCTTTGTGTACAACACAGGAATTCCCATCCTGAATTATACGTGGGATTTGGGAGAGCCTGGAGCAGTCAGTTCAGACTCCATTCCTTCCTACTCCTATGCCTCCCCTGGAGATAAGATCATCACGCTGACCGTTACCGATCAAAATGGCTGTATCAATACCGGCAATACCTTGGTAACTGTTCATCCACAAACTCAGCCAGATTTTGACTTTTTGCCCGTTTGCTTTGGCAACCAGACTCCCTTCACCGATCAGTCTGTCCCGGGTTTGAATGCGCCCATCTTGCTCTGGCAATGGGATTTTGGGGGACAAGGAACTTCCCCTCAACCTTCTCCAGATTTTGCATTTACTGAATGGGGCAATTATGACGTGAGCCTGGAAGTCACCAACGTATTTGGGTGCCGGGATACCCTCACCCAGTCGGTAGAAGTCTTCGAACAGCCCATCGCTGACTTTGCGGTAGAGTCTGTATGTGATAGTGAAACCGTCGCTTTTATCAATACCACGGCATACAGCCAAAATCAAATCAGTTACGATTGGACCCTTGGGAATGATTCTCTATCTGAATTAGAAAGCCCGAATGTCATCTACGCCGGGCCGGGTGCCTACCAAGTGAGTTTGGTAACCACAACGGATGACGGTTGCATCGATGCGGTAGTAGATACCGTGAATGTGTGGCCTCTCCCGATTGCGGCCTTTACTGCTGATTCCGTTTGCTTATCTGACCGAACCAACTTCCAAAACCTCTCCGTAGTTGATGCTCCTGGGGAACTGGCGACCTATCGCTGGGAATTTGACAATGGCTTGCAATCCGAGGAATGGGAGCCTTCATTCCTCTTACCGGAAGCGAATATCTTTGGGGTAGAACTACTGGTAACCACCCAGCACGGTTGTCAAGACAGCCTATCCGCAGAAGTCCCGGTATATCCCAATCCTGTTTCTTTCTTCAGCTTTGAGAATGCCTGCGAAGTGGATAGCTTGCGATTCCGCAACCTGAGTACCGTAACGGATAGCATCACTGGAGACTTTATTGCCGCTTGGCAATGGGATTTCGGAGATGGAACTGGAACGGGTGCATTGGATGGACCAGGCCACCTCTATTTGGAAGACGGCGCCTACCGGGTTCGTTTGACCACCTTTACGGACAAAGGCTGTAGTTCCTTCATCGGCCGTAACGTCGAAGCCTATCCCACCCCACCTGCTCCGGTCGTAGTTGGAGACACCGTATGTTTCAGTGATCAGGCTTTCTTATTGGCACCGCCCGCCCGTCCGGAACTGACGGTAGAGTGGTACCGCAGTATGGAAGGAGATACGCCTTTCCAGGAAGGTTTTGCCTTTACCACACCTCCGGTTCCCTATCCCCTGGATTATTTTGTAGAGGCCATCAGTTCCGAAGGATGTCGCAGTGTACGGGTGCCTGTCAGAGCTGAAGTATATGACGCAGTTGATGCCAGAATTGTCCAAAGTGCCGAAGTGCTGGACATTCCCAATGCCATTCTTGGATTGGAGTTGGCGGGCGTTTCCAATGTGAATACTGTCCGCTGGGATTTGGGAGATGGAAGTCTTTCTTCCGTCGAAACTCCGGTTCACGAATACCAGTTCCCAGGCATTTATCCGATCAATGTAGATGTGACCACGGAAAACGGCTGTGCCTTTTCCCTTGACGCGAAGGTAGAGGTGAAGCAGGTCATGGGCATTCACGTTCCTACTGCTTTTTCTCCAAACGGTGATGGCATCAACGACCAGTTTTTCATCGGCGCGAGTCTGATGCGACAGATGCAGATCAAGATTTTCAACCGCTGGGGCAGAGAAATCTTCACTTCCGACAACCTAGATTTCCGATGGGATGGCACCCTGCCGGGCGGTGGAGTTGCCCAGAAGGGCGTGTATGTGTACCGGATAGAAGGCCAGAACTATCAAGGGGAATCCGTAACCGAATCCGGTACCATTACCCTGCTTCGCTAATCTCCCCATTTTCTTCAAGTTCTCTTCCATGAAAGGCAGATCCCTACGATTGGTTTGGTGCGTGTTGCTTGCTTGTTCAAGCATTTCTCTACAAGCTCAGCTGACCATCCACGATACCCTGACCACCGCCGAATTGCTCGAAACGCTATTTGGGCAAGGGGTAACAGTCAGTAACATCACCACGACCTGCGACACTTCCGTCTCGATGATGGAGTTCAACGGGACGAGTTCCAATCTGGGCCTTGCCACGGGGGTCATCATCTCCAGTGGGAATGCGATGGATGCGGTTGGCCCGAATACCTCAGGAAGTACGACCACAGGCGTAGGAACTCCCGGAGACAGTTTGCTCACGGATGCCGTCAATGACGTGATCACCAACGCCTTCGATGCCTGTGTCATCCGCTTTGACATCACCCCGCTTTGCGATACCATCGGCATCAATTATGTATTTGCGAGTGAAGAATATCCAGAATTTGCTCCCCCTAACTCTTCTAGCTTCAACGACGTCTTTGGCTTCTTCATCGAAGGGCCTGGTTATCCCAATGCAACCAACATTGCCTTGATCCCTGGAACCCCAACTCCGGTTTCGATCAACAACCTCAATGCGGTCACCAACCAAGCCTTCTATGTGGACAACGTAGGAGGAGCTACCGTAGAATACGATGGCTTCACCACGCCGCTGCTTGCTTCTGCCATTGTCCAATCCTGTGAGACCTATACCATCACCATTGCCATTCAGGACATGGGAGATGGAGCTTGGGATTCCAGTGTATTTCTGGAAGCAGGCGGCATCGGCTGTGTGTCTCCGGTTTTGCAATTGAATGCCATCAACTCCACCCAGCTAGGCTCTAACGTAGCGGTCGAAGGCTGTGTGAACTTTGGAGTCTTTACCTTCCAGTTGGATGCTCCCTTGCCGGATACCACCATTTTTTACTACACCATCGGCGGAACGGCCATTCCGGGCTTGGATTATGCCCCCTTTCAGGACAGCATCATCATGCCAGCCGGGCAGGTCTCGATAGATTTGCCTGTGGCGGTCATTCCCGATGGATTGATAGAAGGCACGGAGACCATCGAGATATATTACGTGGATTCTTCGCTCTGTGCCAACCAGATCTACTACGATACGGCCATCATGGAGATTTGGGATGAACCCGATGTACCAGAGGTAGAAGATGTCTCGATGTGTTCGGAGGACACCATTCAGATCGGCGGGCTTCCCGTAACGGGCCAGTCCTATATCTGGACGCCTACCACCGGACTTTCTTCTCCGTTTGCTGCCAATCCCTCTTTGACCCTGACCAACAACAGCCTCCAGAATGATACCCTGATGTATTATCTGGTCATAGATGCGTTTTCGGGCTTCTGCATCTACGAAGACTCCGTTCAAGTCATCGTTCGACCTGAAATTCAGGGTAATTTTGACGTGGATCCTGCCTGCTTTGGCTATCCCAATACGTTTGTGCCGACTGTTTTGGGGGATTCCCTGATGAGTTGGGAGTGGACCTTTGGCGATGGAGGAGAAGATTCCATTGAATCGCCCCTGTACACCTATGGGTTGGCGGGGAGTTATCAGGCCAGTCTCATCGTGGAAAATGTGTGGGGATGTCGCGACACCAGTTTCAATACGGTGTTGGTGAATCCCCTGCCGGTGGTCAACTTTTCGGCCCCGCCAGTTTGCCATGAGGACGTCACGACTTTTTCTAACAGTACCCAAGCAAGCGTCAGCTATCTGTGGGAGTTGGGCGATGGAAGCACTTCTTTTGACGAATCACCGATCTATGTGTACCCTGATCCGGGCAGCTACTCGGTGCTGTTGACCGCTACGACTCCTCCCGGCTGTGTGGACAGCCTCAGGAGAGAGGTGGAAGTCTATGCCAATCCCGTGGCTGACTTTGACGCGACTTCCGAGTGCTTCGAAACCGCCACCCAATTCACCAATCTCAGCCAGCCGGGGACGGGCCAATCGCTCACTTACAATTGGTCTTATGGAGATGGAAACAATAGCGCGGAGACAAGTCCAGGACATGTGTATCCCAATTTTGGCAATTATGGAGTGGGCCTGACGGTTACCGATGAGTTTGGCTGTACGGCTGCTACCAATCGGGAAATTGTGGTGTATGCGTTGCCGATCGCGAGCTTTGAAGCGGATTCGGTCTGTACGAAAAGCCAGTGGGATATCGTGGTCAATTCTTCTGTGCCAGACGGCTCGGAAATTTTCCGCTACTTCTGGGAGTATGGAGACGGAAGAACCAGTACCAATCCTGATCCGGAGGTCATCTTCCACGAGCCAGGCACCTATGAAGTATCTCTGAAAGTAGTCACAGAACACGGCTGTCCAGATAGCATCACCCAATCAATCGGGAGCTATCCTTTGCCTTTTCCGTTTTTTGCATTTGATCCTGCCTGTGAATTAGATAGTGCGACCTTCTTCAATCAAAGCCGGGTAACCGATACGATATTCGAAGATGTGATCCAAACCTTGCGCTGGGAATGGGGAGATGGGAGTGGTACGGGGAACTTAGAGAATCCTCGCCATTTGTATGCCGCAGATGGAACCTATTTGGTGGAACTGACTGCCTGGACTGACAAAGGCTGCGAAGCCAGCCGAGGCAGAGAAGTCGTTGCCTTTCCCATCCCGGATGAACCGGAGTTGGTAGGAGACACGGTATGTTGGGGAGATCAGGCGTTTGTAACTGCGATTCCCGGCTCTCATACGGCGAGATTAGATTGGTTCATGGACTTGGCAGACGAAACTCCTTTCCAGGAAGGATTCACCTATACGACCCCACCCGTCGTCTACGATCTCACCTATCATATTCTGGCTACCTCTGATAAAGGTTGTGAACTGGGCCCTCTTCCGGTAGTGGTAGCGCCATTTGAAGCCAAAGAGGCAGCAATCAGTCTCAGTGCGTCGGTGGTAGAAATTCCCCAGGCGATTGTCAACTTTGGCATCGCGGCCAACGTAGAGATTGCCCGAGTCAGTTGGAATTTGGGGGATGGCACGACATCGGAGGGGTTGACCCCAGTGCATGAATACGAATTTCCTGGCAAGTATCCCATCCAAGTGCAGCTTACTGACGTGTATGGGTGTGAATATGAATTGAAAGATCTGGTGGAAGTCAAACAAGTGATTGAAGTCCATATCCCTACGGCATTTAGCCCGAATGAAGATGGCATCAATGACGAGTTTTACCTTGGTTACCACCTGATTCGGTCCATGAATTTCCAGGTGTTCAATCGCTGGGGACAAAAGGTTTTTGAAAGCGATAACCTGGATTTTCGATGGGATGGACGAAGTCTGAAGGGAAACCTGTTGAATGAAGGGGTGTACATGTACCAAATGAACGCCCGCGACATTCATGGCAACCTGATGTTGAAATCTGGCAGCATTACCCTGTTTCGCTAATCAGGATTGAATCAAACACTACTTACGTTGACTGGTTAGGAAGAAAACACTTGTCAGTCTCGTCTCTTTAACTTGTACGCAGTTCAACCACAGCAAAGGAATTTCCTATTGGCTTAGAACTACTACCAAAGAAGCACATGTTAGAATTCATTTTTGGAATGAACCGCTGGAAAAAGGGAGTAGGCATTCTGCTCTTTTCCTTGCTGGTGTGTAATCAGGCATGGGCCACCCACATCACGGGGGCTGAATTGGTCTATGAATGTATCAATCCCGCCACCAATCAGTACGAGGTCAAGGTTACGGTGTATCGAGACTGTATCAATGGGTTGGCTGGCTTTGATAACAACATTCGCCTGTTCATCTTTCGGGGGAGCAACGGGTCGTTATATAACACAGCCAACATCCCCTTCAGTGCCGTTACCACTGAAATCATCCCGATTGAGTGGAATGCTTGTACTGGCGCTCCCTACAATATCTGTGTAGAATACAGCGAATATGTAACTACCCTGACGTTGCCTCCACTGGCGGGTGGGTATGACATTGGCTGGGCTCGCTGCTGCCGGAACGACATTGTTACCAATGTGTTCGATAACCAGGGCATCACCGTTATCGGACATGTGCCCAGTGCAGACGTTACGGGCTGCAATTCTATGCCCACTTTTAACCAGATTCCTCCCGTTTTTCTTTGTGTGGGGCAACCTTTCAGCTTTGACCATTCTGCCACGGATGCCGATGGGGACTCCTTGGTATATGCCATTTCCAATCCATACACGGGAGTCAACACCTTGGGGCAGGGCGCAACTCAGTTCAATCCCGTGGTCAACGTGGGCGGACCTTTTGGGAATCCCATGGGCCCTCCTCCCTATCAAAACATCCTCTTTCAAGGCGGATTCTCTTTCAATGATCCCTTTGCCTCGGGCAACTTTAATATGGATCCACAGTCGGGCTTGCTGACACTGGTCCCCATAGCAACGGGGTTGTCAGTATTTGCCGTCTCGGTATTTGAATATCGAAATGGGGTATTGATGAGTGAAAACAAACGAGACTTTCAAATCTCGGTCATCACCTGTTCGCCCCAGGGAGATGAACCCATCATTGATTCTTCACCGGTTCCGGGCTCTTCCACAGATACCATTTATGTAGAGCCCACCGAGTCCTTTTGTTATAATATTACGGTAACGGACCCTTCGCCAACTGATTCCGTCATTCTGTTTCCAGTCAGTGCAGCCTTTGGGGTTGGAGGCACCGCACCTCCGCCGTACGCGACCTTGAACTTTACCCCTGGAAACCCCGCCGTTGGGCAGGTTTGCTGGGCAGCTCCTTGTGAAAATGAAGGAGACACGGTCCTGTTGATTGTGGGGGGACAAGATCCCAATGATTGTCCTGGCTACAACATCGTATTTGATACGGTATTGGTCATTGTGAACACTCGCCCGCGTCCGACCTTGACCACTACCCTACCAGGAGGCGCCAATGATACCGTTTACATTGATCCGAGGGAGAACTTCTGTTATGATTTCACGGCAACCGACCCGGATACCGATGATACCCTGGAAATCATTCCAATCAGTGGGCCTTTTGCGGCACTCGGAACTCCGCCGCCTGTTGCTTCGATCAATTATTCCGGGACCAATCCCATTCAAGGGCAGGTTTGTTGGACGCCCAATTGTTCGGGAGCCAATAAAACGGCGACCTTCATCATCGCTGCCCGAGACGTCAATTTCTGTCAACGCAGGGACTACGATACCCTTACAGTCATTGTGAATCCGCTGCCGATGACAGGAATCAATGCAGATACCACCCTTTGTGCCACGGGTAGCTATGAACTTCAGGCCACGGGAGGAACCGCCTACAGTTGGTCTCCGCCCCAGGGATTGAACAATACCTCTATTTCCAATCCGACGGCTACCCCGCAGTTTTCTACCACCTACACCGTGGTCATCACCGATTCGGTGGGCTGCTTCCAGCAGCAAACCGTGGATGTCGCAGTCAATCAATTGCCGATTCCAGATGCTGGACCTGACGTGGTGAAATGCCCGGGAATCCCGGTTCAATTGCAAGCTACTGGTGGCACTTCCTACAGTTGGACGCCTCCCATTACCTTGAACAATCCGAGTATCGCGAATCCCATCGCTGATCCACTCACCACCACGACCTACACGGTTACGGTCACAGATAACAATGGCTGTTCGGATACAGACGAAATCGTGGTGGAAACCATGTACGGAACGGTAGGGCCGGATCAAGCCATCTGCGTGGGTGATTCGATCAGCTTGATTGCCGGAGGGGGCGTGGGCTATCTCTGGGATAATGCCACCAGCCTCTCGAATGCAAACGTTCCGAATCCGGTTGCCTTTCCGACGACAACGACGACCTATTCTGTCATCGTAACCGGAGCAACGGGCTGTATCGACACCCAACAAGTAACCATCACGGTTAATCCCCTCCCCAATGCCAATGCGGGAACAGATACCGAAGTCTGTATTGGTTCTGGGGTACAGTTACAGGCCAGTGGTGGCGTGTCCTACAATTGGGCACCGAATTACTTCCTGTCCAACTCCAACGTCAGCAACCCAATCGCCAGTCCGACCGTGGACACGACCTATTATGTGGTGGTTACGGATGCGAATGGGTGTGTGAACCTTGATTCAATAGATGTTACGGTGAATCCACTGCCTATTGTAGATGCGGGGATTGATACGGTAAAGTGTGGCGATATCAGCGTACAATTGGACGCCATTGGTGGGGTTGGCTACACCTGGACTCCTGCCTTGGGACTAGACAACCCCAACGTCAGTGATCCGTTTGCCAATCCTGATTCTTCTACGACCTACTTGGTTACCGTAACTGATGTCAATGGCTGTGTGAATACCGATTCGGTTTTTGTCAGAGCCTTTTATGCCCTCGCCGGACCAGATGTCGCGGTTTGTATTGGAGACTCTATTCAGTTGAATGCAGGGGGCGGTGTGGCGTACCAATGGGACGTTTCCGCTGATCTCAGTGTGCTGAATGTAGCCGATCCTTTTGCGTTCCCGACGGACACCACCGACTTCTATGTAACCGTTACGGATACCTCTGGCTGTGTGGATCGAGATACCGTGAACGTGGTCGTGAACCTGCCACCCGTAACCAGCACCTTTGGATCAGATCCCTACGTTTGCTCCGGGGGAGGCACGGTCGTTACCGCTACCGGAGGGGTGATCTATGATTGGATGCCAAACGCCATCTTTGACGATCCAAGCCTTGCGAGCCCTACCGCTTCTCCGACCTACAGTGGAAGTGGCGGTCTGGATAGTACCTGGACCTTCTACGTGATGGTGACGGATACGAATGGCTGTCGAGCGCTGGATTCTCTGGATCAATTGGTCCGTCTGCTACCCATTGTGACCGCGAGCAATGATACCACCAAATGTCCGGGAGATACGATCAGTCTTTCTTCCGCCG
>JBCCCJ010000012.1:0-14724 GCA_039033615.1 Bacteroidota bacterium | reverse complement strand
TGGGATTGGGCGGAGTGGCTCGCCACTATTATCAGTACAGTGCATTCAACTTCATGTCTGGATTCTCTGAACTGAGTATTTTCATCACGATCTCTGCAATCATGGGCTTCCTGACCCAGTTCATCTTCTTGGGGAACTTTTTCTACAGCATCTTCCGTGGAAAGAAAGCATCAGCGAATCCCTGGAAATCCAATACGTTGGAGTGGACCACGCCTGTTGATCCCGGACACGGCAACTGGCCTGGAGAAATCCCAACCGTCTATCGCTGGCCTTATGATTACAGCAAGCCTGGTGTAAAAGACGACTACTTGCCTCAGCATATTCCGGATGAGGAAATCGAGTACGAAGAAGGCTATCCAAGACCTGCCACCATTCCTCAGCGTGAAGCGCCTATTCGGGTAGAGGAAGTAGAAGAGAGAAAAGAAGAATAACCATTTTTAATTAGCTGGTTTGAGGGAGCAGGTACATCAAACGGCACAAGCTGTGAAGCAATACCGAATCATTTCGGGGCTTACAGTTGGTGCCGTTGTTTTTTTGATCCTCGTTGGGGGCTTGGTGCGAATGACTGGCTCCGGCCTGGGTTGCCCCGATTGGCCCCAATGCTTTGGGCAATGGGTTCCGCCTACGGATATTTCCCAATTGCCGGAAGATTATAAGAGTCAATATGCCATCGCTGGTCGCGAAATCGCAGACTTCGATGCATTCAAAACCTGGGTAGAATACATCAATCGTTTGATTGGGGTACTCATTGGCCTATTGGCCATTGCGACTACTGCGCTGAGTCTTCGCCTCCCCAGAGGCAAGGGCTTTGCTCCAGCCAAATGGCTGAGCGCAGGCGCTTTGTTGATGACCATTGTGCAAGGCGGCATCGGAGCCTATGTGGTGCGGACACACCTCCATACGGGCATGATCAGTTTGCACATGGGAATCGCTTTGCTCATTCTGGGAATGTTGATTACGGCTCGCTTGTACGCTTTTCGGGAAAAGCAATTGCCACCACTGCCAGCATCTCTGAAGTGGTCAGCCCTGCTGCTGTTGATCGTTACCTTGGTTCAGATCTTTCTGGGCACGCAGGTACGGGAAATGGTGGATGTTGTCTCGGAACAAATGGGAGAGGCCGCGCGAAATACTTGGTTGTCCCAATTGGGGATAACGTATGAGATTCATCAGGTCTCCTATTATCTGGTGGTAGTCTTGGCCGTCGCGCTTGGTCTCAGAATGCGGCATCATCTGGCTGCATTTCCTTTTGGGAAATGGATGCTCTTGGGGATCGGATTGACTCTTGGAGCAGAAGTTGTCATGGGGATTGGGATGCACAACTTTGGCATTCCCGCCTGGATGCAGCCCCTGCACCTCTTGTTTGCGACCTGCCTCTTTGCCTGTGAATGGGCATTGCTGGCGAGCCTGTTGATCTGGAAACATGCAAAACCAGCAGAACTTTCAATGTGGGAACACACCGAAGCACCAGAACCTCCCGTTCAATCCCCCACAATGACTTCTTAAGAAATGGCGAAAGAAAAAATAGCAACCATCCCCTTGCAGGCAAATTGGAGCAGAAAAGCAAAAGCCTTTTCACAGCTCCTCAAATTTCGCTTGTCGATGTTGGTTGCCGTATCTGCAGTGTTTGGGTATGCGATGGCCGCAGACGGCGGTGCCAGTTGGGGCTTACTTGCTTGGATGGGCATCGGAGGACTCCTCATCACCGGGGCAGCCAACGGGCTCAACCAGTTGTTTGAGCGAGAATACGATGGCTTGATGGAGCGAACAAAAAGTCGCCCCTTGCCGCAAAAGGCCCTTTCCAATGGAGAAGCCTTGATCTTTTCCCTGCTGATAGGCGCATTGGGAGTGGGACTGATTGGTTACCTCTTCAATCTGGCCGCCGCCTTATTGGGCATCATCGGCCTACTTTCCTACGCCTTTGTGTACACGCCCTTGAAACGGATCACCCCTTTTGCGGTCTTCGTGGGCGCAATTCCCGGAGCATTGCCTCCGCTGATCGGTTGGGCGGGATTCACCGGAGCCTTGGGAACGGAAGGCTGGTTGCTGTTCATTTTTCAATTCTTTTGGCAGTTTCCTCACTTTTGGGCCATCGCTTGGTTGGCAGATGAAGACTACCAAAAAGCTGGCTTCAAAATGCTGCCTTCTCCCGGAGGAAAAACCCAGAGCAGTGCCCGCCTGATGTTGGTATATGCGATCTGTTTGATTCCGCTGGCCTATTTTCCCTGGCAACAAGAGATGCTGAATGGTCTCCAAGCCATTGGGTTGGCGGTACTGGGACTTGCTTTTGCGGTTCCGGCGTTTCGCCTGTGGAAAGGGCTGGATCGGAAATTCGCCCGACAATTGATGTTTGCTTCTTTTTTGTATCTCCCTTTGATGGAATTGGTATTCCTCTGGGGACGCTAACAACGATGAAAACTCATGACTGGTACAATGACTTCTGATATACAACCAAAACGCTACATCGTTCACCCGCAGAAATTTGCCCTTTGGCTATTCATTCTGACAGTGGTGATGATCTTTGCGGGCTTGACGAGTGCTTATATCGTTCACCGCGGCAGCTTAGCCGAAACGGATCGTCTGGTGTTTGACCTGCCAACCGTGCTTTGGAACAACCTGGCCTTGATATTGGTGAGTAGTGTGACCATGCAATTTGCGGTGTGGAGCCTGAAAAAAGAAGAGCGGACCCGGGCCCTACTTGGCCTTGGGATGACCTTCGTCTTGGGCATTCTATTTCTGTTTGGGCAATGGGCTGCATTCCAGGCGATGGTAGAGAGCAATTTGTTCTTTGTTGACAATGAGCGGATAGACGACTCTGTTTCTTACTTCTACATCATCACAGGCTTGCATGGCTTGCACATCTTTGCAGGCTTGATCGTGCTGCTGAGTAGCTTGATTTTGGTGATCACAGAGCGTTTGGGGCATCGCAGAGATATCCTTACCCTGGAAATGGCCAGTATTTTTTGGCACTTTCTGGGCCTACTTTGGGTTTATTTGTTCGTCTTTTTGAAATACACGCAAAACTAATTTCTTTTTTTGCTGCAAATCATTCAGAAATTTCAGACTCGGCCCTCCCCTGTCGCTTTGCATGTTCTGAATTTCTGGTAAATTTGCAGAGGAATATACACGGCTAAATTCATTACCATGTCCGAGGTATCAGTAGATAAAAAGGCACTCATCGAAGGAGAACGCCCCATGTACAATGCCAGCTATGGCAAGCTCATGATGTGGTTCTTTCTGGTATCAGATGCCTTCACCTTTTCTGCGCTCTTGATTGCATACGGGGCCATCCGGGTTCGGGCGGTTGGCAAAGGAGTGGCTTGGGCCAATCCGGAAGAGGTATTTACCCACACACCGATTCTGTATGAATTGTTCCACATCGAAGCCCCCCTGGTCTTCGTGGGAATCATGACCTTCATTCTGATTCTGAGTAGTGTGACCATGGTATTGGCCGTAGAAGCAGGCCATCGGAAATCCCGCAAGGAGGTTTCCAAATGGGTACTCTACACCGTTATCGGTGGTTTTACCTTCTTGAGTTGTCAGGCCTACGAATGGTATCACTTCATCATCGGTACCCACCACGGTGCTTATGAATTGGCACCTGAAGCCCTGTCGGTACTTGGCAATCGGACCATTCCCGATCATGAAGTCGGTAGCTCTTTGGTAGTATTCGGGTTGAAAGACGCCATGGACGTCGAGAAGATCGTGGAGTTGCGCGTAGCCTCTACCGGTTACCCCATTTCAGACCCAGCCCTGATTGAACTGGTCAACAACGAAGCGCATAAAGAGAATAGCAAACTGGTCACCCTGACCGATGGCGGAGCGAATCTCAAGGCCAACGAATATGGTCCTCCTGCCTTCGAGGACTTATTCTTCTTCGTTACGGGATTCCACGGCACCCACGTATTCAGTGGGGTGGTCCTGTTGCTCATCCTCTTGATCAACGTGAACAAAGGAACCTATGACAAACGAGGCCACTATGAGATGACGGAGAAAATCGGTCTCTATTGGCACTTTGTGGACCTGGTATGGGTATTTGTCTTTACCTTCTTCAACTTGGTCTAGTTTTCTTCCTTTCTTTCAGACGATTCTTCAAATACACATATTATGGCAGCAGAAGGAGCCTCACAACGAAAGTCGATCATTCGCACCGCGCTCATTCTCAGTGGTCTGACCGCCTTTGAATTCTTGATTGCTTTCACCAAAGCATACTATCCCAGCTGGTTTGGCATCACCCCTGAGACGTCTCAAACCATTGTGGTGGTTACGTTCATCGTCTTGACCATTTTCAAGGCCTTTTACATTGTGGCGGAATTCATGCACCTGGGACATGAAGTCAAGCGTTTGGCTTGGACCATTCTGGTGCCTTTCCTCTTCATCGTTTGGTTGATCATCGGATTGATCAGTGAAGGTTCTTATTGGGGCAAACAAAAAGATCCAGGAGGGGTTTCTATGAACGAAACAACCAGTCAAGTTTGGCTGGCCAGCAACGACTGGAGAGACGTACCTATCTATGAATAACAAAACAAGGCTCGTTCGAATCATCCTCTTTGTGGTTTTCGTTCTTCCCTTACTGGTGTTTGGCTTTTTATACCTGGGAACAGAACAAGTATTCGATTCCGTGCCTTACGAATATCATCTGGTAGAGGGTGGAGATACCGTATTTCACGGAATCTCCACCTTTGAGTTTCAAGAGCCCGATGGAACGCCAATCACCCCAGAAGATCTCAAAGGGCACATCACGATTTTGTCCTTTTTCTCCACCCAAGACGTAGACAAAGTAACGACGGTCTTATTTGGAAATTTGAAGCGGGTGTACGACAACATTGAATGGGAATTGGACCCTCCCTACCGATTTGTTTCCGTGAATATGGGAGATAGCCTGGCGGAAGTTGCCGCTTTCTCTCAAGACCTAGAGGTGGACAAGGAAAACTGGAAGATTGTGACGGGTTCGCAGGAGGACATTTATCGACTGGCTACTCAAGGCTTGGTCATTCCCGATTTTATTCGGCATACACCGGGAAGTGAGCCATTTACTGCTCAGACCATTGCCCTGCTAGACAAAGAAGGGAAAGTGAGAAGGTATTTTGTGGGAACCGATTTGGGCGAAGAAAGAAAGCTACAGGAAGATCTCATCGCCATGTTGCGGCTGGAATATCCGGAGGAAGCAGAGCGAATGCGTTTGAACAGAAGCGAACAGTAAAGAGATGACAGAAACGTTTCAGAAGAAAGAACCCCTGTATACCCGCCTGATTTGGGTGGTGTCCATTGTTGTTCCAGTGCTGGTCGCAATTTTGCTGAATCCACGTCTGGAAGTGAGGCTTGATCTGGGATTCAGCCCCTACATTCTTCCCGCCATCAATGCTGGCATCAATTCCGTGGTTTCAGTGCTCCTGGTTCTGGGTTTGGTTTTCATCAAACGGAAGCAAATTCGCTACCACCGCCTGAGTATGCTGGGAGCCTTTGGCCTATCTGCGATCTTCCTGGTTCTGTATGTCCTCTATCACCTGTCTGTCGGACATACCCCCTATTGCGGAGAAGGCGGGGTGAAAACCTTGTATTTCATCCTTTTATTTTCCCACATTGGCCTCAGTTCGATCATCGTCCCCTTGGCCTGCTTTTCCATCTTTCGCGCCCTAAGTGAACGCTATGACAAGCATCGCAAGATCGCCAAAATCACTTGGCCCATATGGACTTATGTAGCCATCACCGGAGTGGTGGTGTATTTCATGATCTCTCCTTGTTACCCTGCCTGATGAGCCACTGGAAGACATATCGAACCTGGCTTCAACGCATCTGGTTGTTGTGGTGCATGGGATTCCTGTGGCTACAAGGAGGGATGGCCCAGTGCTCTCAATGCAAAGCGGCAGCGAGTTCTGAAGGTGCCGAAGGCGAAGTCGCCATCTTCAATAGCATCAATGCTGGCATTCTGTACCTGTTGGCCCTGCCAGTATTTCTTCCCCTCATTGTCGGCGCAATCTGGTGGTGGAAGATGCGCAGAGGGAAAGAACAGCCCGCCTAGTTGGGCAGATCAAGCTTCCTTCATCCAAATACTTGTTTCAACTCCACTGACCAGCCTGGCAGCAAGTCAGTTTCTACCCGATCCAGATCGGTCAGTGGTTGCAAACCAATGAAGATGCCTGCTTCATTGAGTACGTATCGAGTGAGGCTGGGGTGAGAAGGATCTACCAGCCAATACTCTTTGACCCCTGCGTCTTCATAGAGGCTGTATTTTTCGCGCATTTCTTTGCGGGAGTTGCCCGGAGAGAGTACCTCAACCATTAGGTCAGGAGCGCCATTGCAGCCTTGGACATCCAGCTTGGATTCATCACAGATGACACAGATATCCGGCTGAACCACGGTATAGATGTTGTCCGTGGGCTGACTGCCTCGTTTGGGTAAGCGCACATCAAAAGGCGCGACGAAGGCCTGGCAAGATTTATCCAATAAATAATGGCCAATGAACACGCTAAGTTTCGTTACGATCTTCTGATGGTACATATTTGGCGCCGGAGACATCAGAGAGATTCTGCCCTTGAAAAGCTCCAGCCGCTCCTTCACCTGCCAAGTGAGGTAATCCGCATAGGTATAGGTAGCATGTACATCGAGTTGACTCAGTTCCGTGATTGGCATATCCCTTTCTTTCCCTGAAAATACGGATTTTCTTCGAAGGCCTCATCAGAAATACAAGCCAATAGCTAGCTCAACTCTGGCTCGGCTACCAATTCCGCTCGCATATTGCCATTGGGAAGGACTTCCATCAAGCGGACCTGATGCAACTCATTGGCAGCGCCATGAGGTACTTCTACCTTGAGGTAGTTGTCGGTGAAGCCGAAGCGCTTGCCGTCCTCTTTTTTGCCTTCCAGTAGGGCAAAACGAGTCTGACCTGCGAAAGGCTCATAGAAAAACCGCCGCTTTTTTTGAGACAAGCCCCGCAGCATGCGATTTCGTTCGTGGCGTACTTTGGATGGTACGACGTCTGACATGCTGATGGCCAGGGTGTTTTCCCGCTCTGAATAGGTGAATACGTGCAGGTAAGAAACATCTAGTGCCTGTAGAAACTGGTAGGTGTCCAGGAAATGAGCTTCGGTCTCGCCCGGAAAACCAACGATCACGTCCACCCCAATACAGGCGTGGGGCATGAGGGATTTGATGGTAGCGACCCGATCAGCGTATAGCTCACGACGGTAGCGACGGCGCATTTTACCCAGGAGTTCATTGTTGCCGCTTTGGAGAGGCACGTGAAAGTGCGGCATGAAGCGCTGTGATTTCGCTACAAACTGGATGATCTCGTTGGAGAGGAGGTTGGGTTCGATGGAAGAAATGCGAAAGCGTTCGATGCCTTCGACCTGATCCAAGGCTTTGATCACATCCAAAAAGGAACGTTTTTCCTCCAGACCCTTGCCGTAGTCGCCGATGTTGACTCCGGTGAGGACCACCTCCTTGATGCCTTTCTCCGCAAGGCTTTGGGCGTTGCGGAGGATGTTGTCGAGATGATCGGAGCGGCTTTTGCCGCGAGCGAGAGGAATCGTGCAGAACGTACATTTGTAATCGCAACCGTCCTGAACCTTGAGGAAGGATCGGGTGCGATCCCCGAGCGAGTAGGCATCGACAAAGGAACTGACCTCGCCGATTTCGCTGTTGAACACGCAAGGATTTTGCTCCTTGGTGAACTCCCGCACGATCTCCATGATGCGGAACTTGTCTCCGGCCCCCAAGACCATGTCCACCCCGGGAATTTCGGCAATCTCTTTGGGCTTCAACTGTGCATAGCAACCTACTACAATCACGTAGCCATCCGGATTCTGCCGCATGGCGGAGCGAATGATGTTGCGGCATTTCTTATTCGCCTGCTCAGTAACGGAACAGGTGTTCACCACATACACATCCGCTGCTTGACTGAAATCCGTCTTGGTAAAACCCGCTTCCAGAAACTGCCGACCGATGGCCGAGGTTTCGGAGAAGTTGAGCTTACAGCCCAGGGTATGGAAGGCGACGGTTTGCATAGGGGGATGGGGAATTAGACAGGGAACAAGGATCAGGGGTCAAGGTTCTTCAACCCTAGTTGAATGTCTGACCTCTCTTTCTGTGGGCAAAAATACGGCCTTTTGAGAGGAGAGTCAACTGCGACCTAACAGCTTTCGTGGGCTTGTGTGAGTGGAGAAGCTGTTAGGTCTGAGGGGAAAAAAGAAGGCGAAGGCCTGATAGCCTGATGGCTTTTCGCCTGTGGCGAGCGCGAGCTGCCTGGAGGGCCGACCGAAGGGAGGGTCTGGAGCAAAGCGGAAGACAGAGCGATAGCGAATCCCGGAAGGGAGCGACCGCGGACGAGCCGCTTGGCTCGGACGGGGACGCGCCCAAAAAACAGGGAGCAAATTTGGACGAGAAGTCAGAGGTCAGAACGATTTGCTGTCAGAAGTCAGACTTTTCAAAGAGAAGACAGATGACAGATCGCGTTGCTGTCAGAGGTCAGATTTTCTTCCTAATCCCCCAACTCACTGAAATTCAATGGTGATCATGTCGTGGACTTTTAGTCCGAGTAATTCGGCGGCGGAGGCTTCTCGCATGGCGATTTCGAGGTGATTGCTCCCGCCAAAGATGGCGAGGGCATCGGCTTTGCCGACGTCGGAATAGGTGTTGACGATGCGCTTGAGGCGGACGCTCCGAATGAAAATCTCAAAGCGGCGCTCTTGTTTGAGTTGGAGGAAACCGTCTTTGCGGATGTTGGTGATGGCGTTGCCGAATTTGTCGATGTGGATGATTTTGCCCCGCAGGCAATCGCTGGTGTAGGAGGGCGCTCCCCACCTCAGGTCATGCAGGGGGATGGAGCGGCCAATCTCTGACAAACTGCCCCCGCTGGCAAGGAAGGCAGCGGTCGGTCCAAACACCCTCGCGGCCCGGAAGGAGAGCGGATACTGAGTGGCAATTAGGCCTTCGTTTTCGATGGCGTGCCCTTCCTGGACTTGCCCATCACTGATGAGGCTGAGAATGCCATTGTTGGGGGCGATGAAAAAATGGCCCTCATGTTCCATCACAACTCCGGTATGGGTGGTGCCGTGTTCCGGGTCGATGGCGATAAGGTGAATAGATCCCTTTGGAAAAGCCGGATAGGTATGTTTGATCACGTATGCGGCCTGCATCAGATCAAAGCTGGGGATGTTGTGGGTAACATCAATCAGTTGAATATCGGGGAATAGGGAGAGGATCACCCCTTTGATGATGGCTGGATAGTGGCTATTATCTCCAAGATCAGATGTCAACGTGACAATCGACATGGTACATTTGGGTTCATTAGGGCAGTGAAAGCCTCCTCTCAGAGGTTGTTTAGGTTTGGGAATTTCTAGTCCAAATGCGAGATTTTTGGGTTCTGACAAGGAAATTTCCTGAGGAATAGCGAGCTATTTCGAGGGAAAATGACGCTGTCAGGCTTCAAAAAGCTAAATTTGGGCCGCAAAGGGAAACCTCAAACAACCTCTTAGGAACACTCGAAAAATAACTTCCCCTTTTCGCGCCGTTATTTTTTTCCAGGTTGAGGAAAAAAACCGAGTTTGGCGGGCCAAATGAGGTTTTTTTGACGAAGAACTGGGAAGAAAGAACAAGTGAAATGGTCCAAGTTATTTTTTGAGCGTTCCTTAGCCGACCATATTACAAGTTCTGGCTTTGGAAGTCAATAGGGAAGAGAGGAAGTGGACAAAAAAGCGGGGGAATGGAAACGCAGGGATGATTCTCCTCGTACATCTGGCAACCCCTCTCCTCCTTTTGACCACTTGGTCGTTTTTGCTTGCATCCTTGCGGCAAATTTCTGAATTTTCAGCATACTCGTATTTATCAAACCATCAGCACTTGGCAGAACACGTATTTGTACTCAATGATATCAGTCCCTTGGAGGTGTATGGGGTGAACAACCTTCGCTTGCAGCAGATTGAAGAGGGTTTTCCAGGAGTAACTTTCGTTGCCCGAGGGGACGAGCTCAAGGTTCGTGGGCAAGGGGAAAAAATCGAAAAGCTCAAGCTCATCTTAGGGGCTTTGCTGGAGGAAATCCGCAAAAAGGGCAAAGTTTCCGAGAATAGATTCAGCGAGATCATCTTGCCGGAAGAAGGCGAATCCAAGGAGAAGGTCAAGATGGTTTCTCCTGACACCGTGTTGGTACACGGAGGAGGAGGCGTCATCGTCCGTCCCCGCAACAAAGGCCAGCGCAAAATCGTGGCCTCCGCAGAAACCAATGACATCGTCTTTGCGGTCGGCCCTGCCGGTACTGGAAAAACCTACATCGCGGTTGCCCTCGCAGTCAGAGCCCTGAAAGAAAAGCGCGTCAAGCGCATCGTACTCTGCCGTCCGGCAGTCGATGCGGGGGAAAGCCTGGGTTTCCTACCTGGGGATATGAAGGACAAGGTAGATCCCTACCTCCGTCCCTTGTATGATGCCTTGCGGGACATGATTCACACGGAGAAACTGAAGTACTATCTGGAAAATAATACCATCGAGATTGTACCTTTCGCCTACATGCGGGGCCGTACCCTCGACAACGCCTACGTCATCATGGACGAGGCTCAAAATGCTACTGAGATGCAGTTGAAGATGTTCTTGACCCGGATGGGCGAGCATTCTCACCTCATCATCACGGGGGATGATTCTCAGATCGACCTTCCGGTGCGACAACGGTCAGGTCTGGTGCAGGTGATCCGCATCCTCAAAGGGATCAAAGGCATTGCCTTCGTGCGACTCAAAGCTTCCGATGTGGTCCGCCACCGCTTGGTGAAGGATATTTTGGCGGCTTATGAGAAAGAAGACCATCGCAAAGAAGCGAGAAGAGATCAAGCGAAAGGAAAGAGTCGGCAAGAGGAAAGCGGAGAAAAGCAGACCGCAGAGGAATAAGCTTTCCCGTTTCTTTTCACTGAAAAGCGGGTCGTTTTCCTTTGCAAGGGAAAACGGGGAAGTGCGGAAAGGGTGCTACCTCCTTATTGCCGTCGGTACCTCCGATTGTCATTCAACATTTTTCATTCGTCGGTTCGATATTAGGCTGATGTTTGTGCTCGACAAAAGACTGCTCATGCCGGACAGAGTCCGACTCTACTTCTGGTCATCGGCAAGTTCCAGCTCTCGCCTTCCGCAATGAAGTGCTCCCGTTTTCCTCCCTTTCCCGGACAAAGTCAAGCTTTATCTATTGCCGTCGGCACCTCCGATTGTCATTCAATATTTTTCATTCGTCGGTTCGATATTAGAAAGCCTGCTTCGCTTGTGAAGTCCTTTCCTCGGCCTGGAAGTCCGAGGTACAGTCGCCGTCGGCAAGTTCCAGCTCTCGCCTTCCGCAATGAAGTGCTCCCGCTTCCCTCCCGACTACCCCTTCCGGTAATCAATCATTTGTTCTTCTAGCTGTTCTGGAGAAGCATCCAGCCAATATGCCAATTGTTCTTGGAGCAATTGATGGCTTCGGTAGGAACCTGGATGGAGGGGAATCGCACCAATTTGGTCGCTTTGTAGGCGTTGATACAGCGGATGATCGACAAATTCCACTTCTAGGCCCGGAAAGGGAAACAACACCACCCCACCCCAACTTTTTAAGGCGGTCGTGGTACCTTCTTGGGTTTCTTTCTGGCTGAGAATAGCGTCTCGGTAGCGATGTAACTGAGCGATGCCTGATTTGGGAGGCCCCCATGTCCCGTTAGCTTCTGCCTCCAATTGGTATTTGATTTCGAAAAAGAAGCGGAATAGGGTTTGATGACCCATTTTTTGGACTTCTAGGATCAGGTCGGGGATTTGGGGGAAAGGAGCTTGCTCTGATGACAAAAAGGGTCGCTGATACCAGAGACTAGCCTGATCGCCGCTAGATTGGTGCTGCCAACATGCCAAGGGGGATGCGCCTTTTCTCAACTGTTTCCGATCTTCGCTGAGTAGCCAGTGGGTACCGTTCCCCGATTTCTCGCTGGGGGGAATGACTTCCCAGTAGGCTTGTTCTCCTATCAACTGTACCACGGTCAGCACCGCCCAGGTTTCATACACCTGATGGATGTCTCGGTAGCCCAATTGCAACCAGCCGGTTTGACTCATGTGCAATCCCTGCCGCAACTGCTGCCCCGTTTGAATGACTTGCTGATATACGGGCGGCAAGAATTGAGGGAGTAAGGCAATGGGTGCATCAGAATGGCTAGAGAAGCCCTCGAACATTGGGTTTCGTGCCCATACCTTCAATTGGGCATGAAAGCGTTTCAGTGAGGGGAGCTTTGAAAGCTGAGGGACGGAATCGGCAAAGGAGAGCCATTCCTTGGTTTGCTTCTCCAGCATGAGTATCTGCTGATGAATGGCGCGATTTTGATCGCTGGCAAAACTTCCCTGAGCTTGTAGCCCCCGAGCGACTCCTGGCTTGGGATGGGAATTAGGCCTCTGTTTGAAGGAGAGCCTTCTAATCCGCTCAATGTTTAGCGGAACTTCTTGCTGCCGCCACTCCTGATCCGCTTGCAAGAGGAGACGCTCTATTGCTTGGCTAAACCGGTTCGTCAAAGGATCCAATACCTCCCAATCCGCTATGTGGGACTGGGTGCTTGGGCTTGAGTCCAGCCAGCCAAAAGTCCGGCGGAGTTCTCCAGTCAGGAGGCGGTAGGTAATGCGCTCCAACTCCCGCATCATGGCCCCATAATCCTGACGATAATCCAGTTTTTGAGGGAATACCTCTAGTTCGATCGCCGCCAATTCGGTGCCATCCCCTGCTAGAATTCGGAGTCTTCCCCGGCCTACTGCCTGGGTCAAAATGGTGGAAATGAACAAGCGATCCTGATCGGCCTTGCCCTTGATCAGGCATTGGTTGGTGAGCCAAATTTGATAGCCGCCCTTTTCCTTCGGGGCATGAGGCATCTGAAGGAGCAACTCTACTTTTTGCCAGACAAAAAAACAGGGCTGCTGATGCGGGGAGACCGTCAAATCATGGCTCTTCAGCGAGACTTGATGGCAAGCAAAATGCGGCCCTTCCTCAGCTGTACCTACTGGCTGAATCGGCCCGTGGGCGGATTTTATCCCGAGGATGAGCTCTCCCCCCTGGTCCAATACAAAATGCAAGCGGGGCACCTGAACCTAGTCGTTCAGGGTCTTGACATACGCGATCACCGCATTTACCTCTGCAGCGGAGAGAATTTCCCCGTAAGCAGGCATGCTGTTTTTGCCGTTTTCTACCAGCGTGCGCATCTCGGCTTCGGTAAGCTTGGATTGCGTCAAGTCCTTCGCACCAGATCCTCCCTGACGGCCATCGGCTCCATGACAAACCTGGCAATTTCGCTCGTAGAGCGCCAGTCCATGAGCCAGTTGGTCATAGCCTTCCTGATCGGGCTGCGTGATGATTTCCGCGGCCAGAGGCGTTACTTCGACTCCTACCTTATTCATCTCCGCAAAACCATACGCCAGAATGATCAACATCACCGAAAAAGCGGCAATGGGCTTGCTGCTGCTCCGAAAACCTTTGATGGCGATGGGAATACTCGCTGCAACCAGCACAATTTTGACAACCAGCCAAAGGGTGATTTTCGCCACCATGAACATCATCCCAATCCCTGTCAGCAAGAAGAGTGCACTGATGATCATCTCAGGAATCCGAAGCTTGGTGTTGACCTTTTCCAGCAATTCATTCTTGTTGGTCAGAAGCAGAATCAACTTCACCAGATACAACAACAAAAACAGAATGACGAACAGTCGATGGCTATGGAGGAGACCGGTGTACATGAGGAGGGAATTTCGTGGTAATGGTGTGAGGATAGCGAAAGGTAGGGATTCTCAGGTACAATTTCTACGATTGGTAGATTTGATTACCTGTCAAGAAGGTTGAGAAGTCCTGCTTCTGTAACCTGAAAAGGGGAAAGAAAGTTGGTAAAACGAGTGGAAAATAAATACTTTTCCCACTTGCTTATTTTCTACCAATGACGAACACTTTTTCCTCCCCTGCCCAACGCATCTTTACCTGCATCTTGGGCCTGCTCCTGTTTTCCTTTCACTCAGGATCTGCGCAATCTTCGGATGTCATTCTCCAGGGCTTCTATTGGAACAGCCATCCCGGTGATCCCAGCGATCCGGTGAACGGTGGCATTTGGTGGGATTCCCTGGCAGAGGTTTCGCCAGAATTGGCGGGGGCAGGCATTTCCACCATTTGGGCACCTCCGATGACCAAGGGCTTCGGCAATCTTTGGGACATGGGCTATGGCCTCTACGAATACTATGATCTGGGAGAATATGACCAAAAGGGCTCCACCCGTACTCGGCACGGCACCCGCGCCCAATTGGACCATTTCCTTCAGGTTGCCCACAATCACGACCTGAAAGTCATGGCTGATATCGTCCTGAATCACCGGGGCGGGGGAGACGCGCAAACGACTTATGAATACAATGCCGGACCTTGGGCTGGCGCAACGGAATATATGATTTTCCATCCGGCCAGTGGGCGGTTTCCGGGCGAGGCTTCCCACTTTCATCCCAACAATGCCCACCCCGATCAGGACCCGGACTGGCACGATCCCATTTTCTTCAACGACATCTGCTACTTCAATCAAAGTGATCAAATCGGTCCCCCGGATGGTTGGTATCATGGCGTACCTCCTTTTGGGCTTGGGCACGCCGCTGATTCCTTGATCGATTGGGGGCGCTGGCTCATGGAGGAAGTCGGATTCGATGAGATGCGGATAGATGCCGTGAAACACATCGACCCTGCCTTTCTCGCGAAATTCTTGGTGGAAACGGCTCCTGGAGAGCAAG
>JBCCCJ010000011.1:0-14765 GCA_039033615.1 Bacteroidota bacterium | reverse complement strand
GCATGGGACTTCGGCGCTTTTTTGCCTACTTTTTGTGCGGACAAAAAGTAGGGCCCGCGGCAGGCGACAGTATGCTTGACTACCAACATAATTGGGAGTTTTCTGCAAATGTCCAGTGGTGTGGCGACTAACTCTACCTCTATTTCTCGTTGAGTCTCAATCTGGAGTAGTTTCATAAGTCATCAAGATAGTTGATGAATTTCGTCAAAATACGTACATCAAATAAGGCCACTACGGTCAATCCTGCGAAAAACCCTCTTCCTTTCGATTTCTTTAGCAAATGTGAAAATAATCATTACTTTTACATTTGTTAAGTAAATGAAGTGTATGAGAAGGGGCTTCCTCAACTTTGCGTGTCATGCTGAGCCTTTATGTTGGGTTTCAACATTCCCATTGGATATGACAAGTAGCAAGGAGCCACGAATTGACGAATTAGCACAAAAGGTTCCTGTAGAGTGCCATTCGCCAAGGAAAAGACCAATCTCATGGCGCAGCGAATTTCCATGAATAAGGACTAGCGAGAAAGCAATTCAGATACCTCGGCTTTCGCTCGGCAGAAGTTCGTGGCAACTAATCAAAATATCGCAAATTATTGAAATTCAATATTTTACAAACGGCTGTCATAAATAGTAGCCTGCCGAAGCATCTCATGTTTCGCCCGAGTAGACAAAAGATCCCTCGACAAGCTCGGGAAGACATTCGTGATGTGAAAAGGCCCTTTACGCTAGGTAAAAAATAAAAAAGCATGAAATCTCCGTCTTTGGGTGGCTTTGAAGAATTGGTGCTGCTGACCGTAGCGGCGCAACACAACCGGGCGTACGGCGTCTCAATCAAGGAAAGCCTGGAAGAGCACCTCGGGAAGAAAGTCAGCATCAGCGCGATTCACGTGGCGCTCAAGCGGATGAGTGAAAAGGGTTTTGTGCAGTCGGAATTTGGGGGAATCACCCAAGATCGTGGAGGGAGAAGGAAGAAATTCTACATCATCACGGCGGCGGGCAAAGCAGCCCTGGATCGCCAGTACGAGATACGCACCAACATCTATCGTCAGATCCCTAAGCTCTCCTTCGGCGGATGAAGGCCCAGCCTCCCAAACGTGCCATTCGCTTCCTGCGCTGGTTTTGCAAGGAAGACTTCATCGAGGAGATCGAGGGAGACCTGGTCGAATTATTCGGCCTGCAATTCGAGGCAGCGACCCGCGTCGCCAATTGGACCTTCTTCTGGTGGGTGCTGCGCTATTTTCGCCCGGCATTCCTCCGGGCCTTTTCCACCCCTAGAGCACCTATTGCCATGATTCGACACAATTTCCTCATCAGCTATCGTGGGTTCCTTCGGGACAAAACCACCTTCCTCATCAACCTCCTGGGTTTATCCACTGGCTTGACTTGCGCCCTGCTGATCTACCTTTGGGTACAGCATGAGCGGAGCATAGATGGGTTTCACGAACAGGGCGATCAACTCTACCAGGTGATGACCCATTTTGGGTTTCCCCATGGGACAGAAACCTGGGACTATGCGACCATGTTGCTGGCAAAGACCATGACCGACGAATTTCCGGAAGTGGAGGATGCCACCTATACGAGCAATCGCTTTTTTCGCCCCAAAGGCTTGATGCTCCAGGGGGAAAATCGGCAACGGATAGACGGGATGTTTGCCAGTCCCAATTTCCTGGAACTCTTTTCTTTTCCCCTGTTGGAAGGGAGTCCGGATCAGGTCCTCCAGAACAAGCACAGTCTGGTGATTTCAGAAGCGCTGGCCACCCAATGGTTTGACTCTCCAAAAGCAGCCATAGGTCAGGTGGTGGAATGGCGGACCGAATTTTTCGATACGACTTTCCAGATCACCGGGGTATTGGCCCCCTTGCCTTCCACCTCTAGTTTGCAATTCGAAGCTCTGCTGCCCTATGCAGTTTTGGTTGATGATGACGAACACGCCGCCAGTTGGAATGGGACCTACGCCCGGACCTACTTGAAGTTGGCTCGGGGTACGGATGTTGCCAGCTTTAACCAAAAGATCGAGCAGTACATGTTCGACAAAACCCAGCGAGATACCTGGGAACCTGCTACCCAATTTGTGCAGGCCTATCAGGATCGCTACCTCTATGGAGAATATGAGGAAGGCGTATTGGTCGGGGGAAGAATCGACTACGTCCGCCTCTTTTCCCTGATCGCCATCTTCATTTTGCTGATCGCCTGCATCAACTTCATGAATCTTTCCACTGCTCAGGCCTCCCGAAAGATGAAGGAGATCGGTGTCAAAAAGACGATTGGTGCCACCCGAAAGCATCTGATCGGCCAGTATCTGAGCGAATCCCTGCTGGTGGTCTTGATCTCGGTCTTTCTGGCTTTGGTCGGAGTGAATGCCCTGCTGCCCGCTTTCTCGGACTTGACAGGAAAGGCCCTTCATTTGGCATGGAGTACCGAATTGATCGGTGGCATTCTCATCCTGGCAATCGGAACAGGCTTAGTTGCGGGTAGTTATCCGGCTTTCTTTCTTTCCGGATTTCGCCCGGTAGAGGTGTTGAAAGGCAATCGGAGTACGAACCGGGGGGAAGTATTGGGGCGTAAAAGTCTGGTGATTCTTCAATTTGCCCTTTCGGTGGTTTTCATCGTGAGTGTCATCGTGGTGAATCGCCAAATCGCTTTTACTCAGGATAAGCACTTAGGTTACGAGCGGGACCAGATTGTTTGTTTTCAGCGAGAGCCACATGAAGACGATCCCGCCATTTTCCTGAATGAACTGAGACAATTGCCAGGCGTTACCAGCAGCGCCAATATGGTGTGGTCCATCCTTTCCGGCATCGACAATGGGGCTGGCTACACCTGGTCAGGAGATCCAGAAGAGCGTGATTATCTCTTCCTTTCTCCTAAAATGGGCTACGACGCCATCGAAACCTTAGGCATAGAAGTGATCGCTGGGCGAAGTTTTTCGCGGGAATTCCAGGATGATTACACCAAAATCATCATCAACGAAGCGGCCCAGAACATGATGCAATTGGACGATCCGGTAGGAATCGCGCTCAAATATGGAAATGGGGCGGAACGAGAAATCATTGGCGTGGTGAAGGACTTCCAATACGGTTCCTTGCACCAGCAAGTGGAGCCACTGATCATCCGATTTCGCAATGGGGGCCTGGACTATTTGGTGAAAATGCAAGCGGGAACCGAGGAGAAAACCCTTTCTCAGATTGCTCAGATCTATCAGAAGTTCCATGCCGATTTTCCCTTCCAATATACCTTCCTGGATGGTGATTACCGGGCTTTGTACGAATCCGAACAGCGAGTGGCTACCCTCTCTCGCTACTTTGCTTTGCTTGCCATCCTCATTTCCTGCCTGGGGCTTTTCGGATTGGCTGCTTTCACCGCCGAGCGACGCACCAAGGAAATCGGCATTCGCAAAGTCCTCGGCGCGCGCGAATGGAGCATCGTACAATTGCTTTCCCGAGAATTCACCCAAATGGTCGGCATCGCCATTCTGATTGGCCTGCCCGTGAGCTATCTGGTGGTTCACCGTTGGCTGGAAGGCTTTGCCTATCACATTCCCTTGTCCTGGTGGATGTTTGCCCTCGCGGGGTTTCTAGCTCTGCTCATCGCCTGGCTGACTGTAGGCGTTCAGACCCTGCGATCTGCCCAAAGTGATCCGGTGGAGAGTTTGCGGGGAGAGTGAGTCCCCCCGCAGCCGTTGGCTGCTGCCCCCCTTGAGCCTGTGCAGATGCCAGCGCAAGGGGGGCAGAGTTATAGAGCCGGCGGTCTTCTGGGATTCATGGCAGAGCCACTAGGATTGCGCCCCCCTTGCGCTGACTGATGCGTTGGCCCAAGGGGGGCAGCAGGCGCAGACTGCGGGGGGACTCAGGCCGCCTCCTGAATCGTGATTACCACATTGCCTTTCTTCCGCCCGCTGGAAAGATAGCCATGCGCTTCTGCCATTTTTTCCAGGGGGTACTGTCGGTCGATCAAGGTGGTCAATCCGCCTGCTTCGTAGATCGCGATCAATTCTCCCATCATGGCGGTCAATTCTGGCAAAGGCCGGGCACCAGTGGCATCGAATTGCGCCTTTTTGCGGCCAAATAAGCTGGTCCACAACATATTCCCGAGTAGCTTCATGCTGAGGACCGGCGAGAGATAACTGCCCCCGGGCTTGAGCACGCGTTTGGCTTGGGCGAAAGAGCTTTTCCCTACGCTGTCATACACGAAATCATATAACTCTTCCCCTGCTGAAAAATCTTCCTGGGTGTAATCGATGACCACATCTGCCCCCAAAGATTTGACCAGTCCGAGGTTGCGGGTGCTACACACTCCGGTAACGGTAGCGCCGATATACTTGGCCAGTTGGACGGCAGAGCTCCCCAAACTGCCAGCCGCGCCATTGATCAGGATGTGCTGACCAGGTTTGAGCTGGGCCATCCGTTGGAGGAAGTTGTAGGAGGTGAGGTGTCCGTCGGTAAAAGAAGCCGCCTCTGAAAAGGGCAGGTTCTCCGGCATGAGCAGGACCAAGCCGTCTTCTGGTACGGTCACGTATTCGGCATACGCCCCAAACGCAAATCCCATTTCCCCAAATACTCGGTCCCCGACCTGAAATTGGGTAACCGAGTCTCCCACTGCTTCTACGATTCCGGCAAATCCGGTCCCCGGCACCGAGGCTTTGGGCTTTCGCAAGCCGATCATCAGCCGACCATACCAGGGAGTCCCGGTCCGCAGCATGGTATCAGCGGTCGTGGCAGCGGTGTTCACGTTCCGAACGAGGAGCTCGGTTGGCTTGGGTTGAGGTTTGGCGATGTGCTGAAGTTGCAATACTTCCGGTCCTCCGTACGCATTGGCGACAATGGCCTTCATTTTGGTTGGTTCCATATCTGTGATTGATTAAGATGATGGAACAAAGCACCGACAATGCTGGCTCCCAATCGTTCGGAAGGTCAGGAAGACGTTCGGATATGAGATTCCGAACGTCTTCTTTCTGGTATTCCCTCAATGCTCCCGAAACCAAATGTTCTGGGACCAGCTTTTTCCTTCCTGGGTTACCAGCAAAATCGCAAGGCCGCGAACGCGGGTGGTCAACTCCCAACCTGTGGCAGTAGGGGAAAGCTCCGCTTCCAATTTTCTCCCCAGCAGATCTACCAATTCGAACGAATAGGTCTCCGGCCGATCGACCTGAATCGAGATGCTTCCCGTGCTTGGGTTCGGATAAATTTGAAAAACGGGGGCCAGGAGACGTTCATTTGCAGTAGGCGCACAACTGATCTCAGTCTCTGGCGGGCCCACCGAAATGTTGGAAAAGGGGAGTTCTCCCAGCCCAGGCCCTGCGATATTATCCAATTGGTAATCCATGCTGGAGATGGTGACCGCGCTGGTACTGATAGAGAGATTCCCTTGATGGCAAGCGATGGCTCCATCAGCATCCGTTTGAAACAACCAGGGGAATAAGCCATTCTCACTGGGGCTCACGATCATCGAGTCAAAGTCTGCAAAGCCCGCTCCGATATATCCTCCGTCCGGTTTTGGTAAAATCGAGGTGATCAATTCAATGTAGCTCGTGCCATGGGTTCGCGCCCAATCGACTTGGTAAGCGTCATCGAAATGAAGCACGACGCCGGAAGAGCGATTTCCCCCAGTTGGAAAGCGATAGCCGCCACCGAGGTAGCCGCCATTTCCGTCGGGGGTGATGGTGGTGATTTCTCCAAAATCTGTCCCGGAAGAAAAAGTGCTCCCGTTCAATAGCATGCCATTCGCATCCGCATGGACCGCCAACAATAGGGGGCCGGAGTCAAAGCCAGTTGAGCGATAGAAGATATCCAACTCGCCATTCAATCGCTCATGGATGGCAAAAGGTTCTGGTTGGCTGGGAGTCAAGGCATGGGTGTCAAACAACCTGACCGATTGGGTTTCGCCCATCGCATTCAGCTTGGCAAGCCAGGACCCCTCACTGTTGAAGCGAGTAGAGCCACTGAGCCAAAGGTCCCCACTGCTCGTTTCTACTACGCCCCCTACTTTCATAAAGGCACCATTCAATTGACTGTTGATGAGGCGAGACCAGATCAGAGAGCCACTAGCACTGATCTTGAAGAGAAAAATCCCTTCTGCAAACCCCAGGTGCTCATACGTTCCATATACCAACAGACTCCCATCACTGGTTTCGAGGGCACCAGCCGGAACGTGAATGGTAGCTTCGATTTGAAACCCTTTGGCCCATTCGATTTGGCCATCCGCTGCGAGCTTACTCACAAATACCGAATCAGCGTCTTCCAGGGGGATATTTGTGGTGCCAAGGAGGAGAAGCCCATTGTTAGATAGAGGGTGTATGCCACCGTTGAGTCGGAAGGAAGGTGGGCGGAATATCCCCGCTACCTGAAGGGAATTCCCGGCATGGTCCCGGCGTTGTACCCAAATTCGATGGAAAAAATTTGCGGTATCATTGTATGAATCTGCAGCGAAGAGCAGATCGCCATTGGTAGCGGTTGCAGCAAAAACTTCTACACTCGTTTCTGTTTGATACAGGGATTGAAAGGAAGATTGGGCGAATATGGATGGCAGGCCAATGATCATTGCCCCCCAAAAGAGGAACCAGGGAAAGGAATTCATGAAAGGGAATTAGGTGTACCAACATCGGTACACCTGCAATGCCCCCAAATCGGAAAAGGTTAACAGCCTCCAACGAGGTCTTACCCAATCACTCGCTCCATTTCGTATTGATTCACCGTGTTTTTCAGGCCGACGGACCGAATGGCGGAGAGTTTGTCATGAAGGCTTGCTTCTACATTGATGATGGAAATGGTAGGAGAAAACTGGTGGATGGCCGCAAACAACCGCTCCCAGGCCCCTTCCTCCGGACGAATCACCCCCAATTGGGCCACCCGATGGGTCTGCGGATGGAGGAAAAAGTAGGACTCTGGATTCTCCGCTTTCCCTACTTCCACATAGCGATAATCGCTACCGAGCAAGCTTTCTGCTTGAAAATCCCAGGAATAAGCGGCCTGATCGGGGAGTTGCCCCCAATCAATCCCTTCCAGCGCTTTTTCCCGAACCAGTATCCCAGCGGCTTTGGGGGCCTGAATCTCTCCCGCAAAACACTGATAGTGTTTGGTGATGGAGAAGCCCACCTGCTTATAGGCTCGAATGGCGCGCTGATTTTCGGTGATGACCTCCAGGGTGCTGCGCCGGATGCCGTGTCGCTGCAAATCAGTCAGGGCAAAGTCATACATCGCTTGCACCATCCTTTGGCCCCGATACTCCGGCAGCACTCCGGTCCCGGTATTGAATGCGGTCAAGCTCCCATTCCGTTTGTCCACCGCATGAATCATAAAGCCCACCAGCTTCCCCTCGTCAAACATCCCATACGAGAGGTCGAAGTTCACCTTGGCTGCCTTCCATCGCTGCTGATAATAGGCAGGATCGGTCGGCATAGGCACAAAATAGCCTTCGAAAGCCTGGAGGAAGCAGGCAAGCAATTCATCAAAGGAGGTGTCGGAGAGGGGAGCGGGTTTCATGGGGATGGTGTGTAGCAGATAGGTGAATACTTGCTCAAACGAATCCTGATGCCTCAGGTTTTTCCCTGACTCAACTCCCGTCGAATCCTGACAATTGCCCAGCGTTAATTCCAAAAGGAGCTGCTCATGATAAGCCTTCCCATCCCCACTTCCCCAGGCTCCCATTCCCCAACCGCTACATCACGACTACATCATCTCAAATAAATAGGGAAAATCATATATGAAATAGGGTTTCCTACGCCTCGAATCGGTACCTTCTTGATATGACTCAATATTTCTACCGCCCGCTTGGAGTGATCGTCCTCTTGTTGATACTCCTCCCTTTTGATCTGAATGCCCAATTTGTCAGTGTTGACAGTGGCAGTTACACCACGACTTTTCCTGGCACCGATGCTGCCGGTCGAAACACCTTCCCTCCTGGGACGCCCCTCACTACGGGGGCCGCCGCAGGACGACCCGTCCCCACCAATGATTGGTGGTCGCTGAAACTGCGAGACAATCACGTGCAAAATCTGTTCAGCTATCCCTACACCTTCAAAACCAGAAATGAAGGCTTGATGACGACCTATATTCCCTGGGGAGTCATCGACGATCAGGACCCCATCATTGTCGGGGTGAGTGGCCTCAATGCTTCTGTCAGTCAGGTTTCTGACTTTTCAGATTGGATGGTGAGCTTGGAATGGCAGAATGGCACCCACCGCTTTGAAGCAACGGCGGGGATTGGAATGCCCTTTACCTATTTTGAAAAAGACCCAACAGATGTAGCGCAGGTGACCGTCAATCTGGGGAGCGTGGCCGTGAACAATGAAGTGCTAGTGATTACAGATGCCCGCAATGGGGCCGATTTTGCGATCTACGCACCGACAGGGAGCGTCTGGAATCAGAATGGCAACACCTATACCTCTACCCTGAATGGCCAAGATTATTGGTCGATGGCCTTTCTTCCTTTCTCAGGAGGAACCCCAGCTAGCCTTGCGAGTGAATACCAGACCTACGCCTATGTTTTTCCGACCCATAGCCAGGCGGACTGGTCGTATGACGAGCAAGCAGGAATGGTAACCACAGATTTTGTGCTGGAAACCGAAGTCAAAGAAGGCACCGATTCCAGTTTGCTGATTGGGCTGCTGCCGCATCAATGGAGTCAACTCGATCCTGCCTCCCCAGGTTTTGAACCCTATACCTACCCCACCGTGCGGGGAGAACTCAAGACCATGGCCAGCAATGAATTTCGGGTAACGGACGCCTTTTATGGCATTCTGCCCACCCTGCCCTTTTTGGATTACTACAGCCCGACCTTTGATCCTGGAGAATTGTTCAACAAAGTGCGCGCCATCCGCAATGATGAATTGGCCACCTGGACCGACTCCTACAACGAGGGGCAAGTGATGAACCGACTGATCCAAACGGCTCGCATCGCTCAATTGATGGGCGATACCGCCTCTCTGGACATCATCATCGGTTCCATCAAAGAGCGACTCGAAGACTGGCTCACAGCGGAAGCCAATGAGGTAGCCTTCCTGTTTTATTACCAAGCTACCTGGACCGCCATGATCGGCTATCCCGCAGGCCACGGACAAGATGGGAACCTGAACGACCACCATTTCCATTGGGGCTATTTCATTCACGCCGCCGCCTTTATGGAACAGTTTGAACCAGGCTGGGTAGATGATTGGGGGGGCATGATCAATCTCTTGATTCGGGATGCCGCCAGTGCCAATCGACAGGATCCAGATTTTCCCTATCTGCGGAACTTCAGCCCTTACGCAGGCCATTGCTGGGCCAATGGCTTTGCCTCCTTCCCGCAGGGCAATGACCAGGAATCCACTTCCGAGAGCATGCAGTTCAATTCTTCCCTCATTCACTGGGGATCGGTTACGGGCAATGACTCCATTCGCGATTTGGGGATTTACCTCTACACCACCGAACAGGCCGCGATTGAAGAATACTGGTTTGACATCTACGAACGGAATTTTGAACCCAATTGGCCGTACAGCCTGGTTTCCCGGGTGTGGGGTAACAGCTATGACAACGGCACCTTTTGGACCAGTGATATCGCGGCTTCCTACGGCATTGAACTCTACCCCATCCACGGAGGATCGCTCTACCTGGGCCATGACACGGCTTACGCTGCCACCATTTGGGACGAATTGACTCAGCATACCGGCATTCTCAACAACGAAGAAAACCCCAACCTCTGGCACGATGTGGTGTGGAAATATTTGGCCTTCACCGATCCCGATTCGGCCTTGAGCCTGTACGAAAGCTACCCCAATCGAAGTCTGAAATTCGGCGTGTCCGATGCGCAAACCTATCATTGGTTGCACGGGATGCAGGTGCTGGGCCGGGTAGATGTGTCTGTCAGCTCGGATCATCCCCTGGCAGCGGTATTTCACAAAGGAAGTGAACGCATTTATGTTGCTCAGAACTACGGCGATACCCCCATCACGGTCAACTACAGTGATGGATTCAGCATGCCGGTTCCAGCTTTTGAATTGGTAACCAGCCTGGACATTGACCTGAAAGGAATCATCAGCAGCAGTTTCGCGCAGGCTCACCCCGGCGGCAGTGTGGACCTGAGCCTTGCAGTCACTGGAGGGACTCCTACCAAAGTCGAGTTCATCGACGGGAATCAGGTAATCGGCACCCTCACGGCGGGTCCATTTGAACTGCGGACGGAGAACCTTGACGTAGGCAAGCACAATTTCTACGCCCGGATCTATGACGGGGACCTGTTCAGCATCAGCAATTTTGTGGAAGTACGGGTAGGAGATCAAATTTCGTATTTCGGCGACCCCATTCCATTGCCGGGAACCTTGGAAGCGGGCCATTTCGACGTGTATGAAGGTGGAAACGGGCAGGGCATCGCTTATGGTGATGTTTCGACAGGCAATGCCGGAGATGTTCGTCCGGAGGAGGATGTGGACGTCGTCGAAGTCCTCAATGAAGGCGCGACCGTCGGCTGGATTTCTCCTGGCGAATGGCTCGAATACACTGTAGAGGTGGCACAGGCGGGCTACTACAGCCTGAACTTCCGCTATGCTTGTGGGAACCAATCAGGTGGCGGACCAATTCAATTGGCCTCCGATGGCATCGACATCACTTCTCCGATTTCGGTTTCTTATACCGGGGATTGGGATGTGTGGCAAACCCGAACCATATCGAACGTGCCCCTGAAAAGTGGCACCCAAGTCTTGAGAATCAACTTCGAAGGAGGCGAACTGAATATGGGCAAGCTGACCTTCAATTATGCCGCAGCACTGGATTACTCTCAGCCAATCGCCGATGCGGGAGCCAATCAATTGATTCAGCTTCCAATGAACACAGCTACGTTGGACGCTGGCAATAGCTCCGATCCAGACAACGGTACCTTGACCTACGAATGGAAGCAAATCTATGGCCCGTCCGTACTGAATCTGCCCGCTCCTCAATCAGAGCAATCTCCTCTGACTAATCTGGAAGAAGGGGTCTATCGCTTCCAACTCACCGTGGACAATGGGAGCTACCAGGACATCGATGAAGTGTACGTGATTTCCAGCATGGATACGGACGTTGCGCCCACGGTTTCCTTGATTACCCCTCGGCCTCAATCGGTATTCATTGAGGGAGATGAGGTGAACATTTCGGCCTATGCTGCTGACTTGATTGGGCAGGTGGAGGAAGTGGAATTCTACGCGGATAGCGTATTACTCGGCAGCAGCACTACGACCCCATTTCAAGTGGATTGGTTGCCTGATCCGGGGGAATACCAGTTGTGGGCCCGAGCAATTGACGATGGTGGCAATGCCGATTCCTCTCAGATTGTGGCGGTTTCGGTAGAAGAAGCCCCGCCCTGTACGGGAACCGCATTCAACGGAGATTTTTCTTGGGAATTTTCGGACGCCGATGACAATCCGACCCTGACGTTCATCCCCAGTATTTCAGGCGTGGGATCGCCCACCTGCCTGCTGTACTATGGAACCAGCCCTTCTGGCCCCTTACCTGGCTATCCGGTCACCCCCAATCAGCCTTTCCAGTTAACCGGGACGAAGGGAACCCGCATCTATTTTTACTATACCTATTCCTATCCGGGGCAGGGCGATAAAACCACTGTGGATCACATTGAAGAGTATGTCATCGGTACCTGCCGCTCTGCGGTTTCGATAGAGGACAAGCTCTCAGGCTTTTCCTTTGGGTACTATCCGAATCCGGTGGATCATACGCTCTTTTTGGAATTGCCCACCGGAGAGAAGGAAGTTACCCTCTACAGTGCCAATGGGCAGCGATTGATGCAACTGACCACCTCTCAACTGAAACCTCAGTTGAATATGGCTTCCCTACCCAGAGGCGTATATTTCTGCGAGGTGATCTTTGAAGGACGGAGACAGACGGTGAAGGTGATGCGGTAGATCCCAAGGGATGCTGATCATAAGGAGAAATGGCTGAGGCTGTTTCTCCTTTTTTTGCAGCGTTACCAACCATTTGATTTACCGACTCACGCGTTGCAAACTCGCGAGAGCGGGGAAACATCCAAACCGTCTCTCAGAATGCCTTACCCTCTCGCCAGTTTTTTTACGCGGGTTTGATATTGTTGGAGGTAGCTGCGCTTGGTCTTGGGATCAAGAAAAGAGGCGGTAACCAAGGTCTGAACCGCCTCCGATTGCTTCAGCATAAACGCCAAGATTCTTTCTGAAATCTTCGTTTTGATTCCTGCCTGCTCGGCCAGCATGCGAAACTTTTGGCTGATTTTTCCTTGATTGATGCGTTTGGGTAAGAGTCCTTCTTCCAGGGCAAAATCTGCATCTTCCACATGAATGCGGCTGTTGAGCAGGTCGTAAGCCGGGCTTAACATAGAATCGCCCATAGGGGTTTCTAATAGGGAAAAGTTTTTCAAGTGAGCATCGCCATTCGAGAACAAATAGTTAAAAATCAACTGCTTGAATAGCTTCACCGCTTCGGGTTGATAGGCCGGCAAATACGCCTTCATCCAATCAAAAAGCTCCAAATAATTACCAGTGTATTTGTAATGCTCTCCATGAGTGTGTGGAGTTCGTTGGGCCAAAGCTGCAAAGTCTTCCTGGGCTCGTTTTTCCCCGGTATCGGTGGTATCAAAGCGCTTGGTGAGATAGGCAGGAGAACCATCCTGGAAGAAAATCAGGGCATTCTCTGCGGTGTTAATTTTGTACACCTGCCTGGCAATCTGCATCGTCACATGTTCATTCGCTGGCATTTGATCGGCTCGCTTGCCTACTTGCGGAATCGGTTTGAGAATGTGAGTGCCACGTTCTCCCTCCTGAGCGAGTCTGATCTGATTCTTGTCGAGGAGAATCGAAAATTTTTCCTGCACCCCTGAGATGGAAATTTGCTTTCGATGTTCATCAAACAATTCCCGCATTTCTGCATTCATCGCGGGAGAATCATACTTCAGGACATGATGCACCTTTCGTCCGTTGAACACTCGTTTGAGGCAGGTACGACTGTAGGTTTGGTACCCGGTGGCTAAGGTGCCGGGACAATGTTGGAGCTTAGGAATTGCCATCAGGAGACTGCTTTACGCTAACTGCTCCGATCGTATCCTCATTTGCAGTGATCAACAAAATGCTGAAGTCATCATATTCGTCTATTCGGTGATAGTAGCAGACAGCTTGTCGATTGGAACCCTCTGGAAGCATGTGGTAGAAAAAGGGAAACAAATAGGGAGAATGATAGGCGGCTTTCCTTTTCGGAAGGGTGTGACTAATCCTTGGCTTGGAGCCCTCTGCCAGCCAGGTGTGCTCGTACTGAAACCGAAAAGATCCATCATCTTCCTGGCTGAGGATTCCAGCTTTTTCCCCTTTGTATAGGACCTGGGCTACTCTCATGATTCAGGGGTCAGTTGTTTGAGTTGGAGGCAAATCTCCAGGCCTAAGACCGCTAGTATTTTCTCCAACGTGTGAAGGGTAGGATTCCCCTTGCCGCTCTCGAACTGCTTGATTGTCCGGAGGCTTACCTCTGACAGTTCCGCTAACGTCTCTTGCGTCACGCTCAAGGATTCCCTGCGTTGCTTGATGGAGCTGATGAGTTGGGCCTGGTGCATGATACTGCTCTTTTAAAGGGAAAGATATGAATTTTTTGGCAAAAACGCATCAAAAAGGCAAAATAATGCACTATTTTGAGTGATTGCCCGTGGTTTTCATTGTTAGGCTTTCTCGCAGACGAAGTAAGAAGAAAACAACCCAAGGTTCAGAAGCAGACTCGCGAAAGCGTGTCTTGCCACTTGCCAAGGCCAATTTTACCATTCTGCGGTTTTTCATTTTCCATTTTGCGGTTTCCTCCACCTCCTTCCCAGCGGGAAATCGTCATTTTTTCTGTAACTTTTCCTCCCCCTTGCATTACGTATATAAATCTAACGCCTGATCCCCATTTTGGCCTTTCAGAAACGATCCCTTTCGCAGGAAGAGTTGGCGCAGGAGCACCAACTCGTTCAGGCAGCGCAGAACAACCCGCGGCGGTTCTCAGCGCTGTATGAACGCTACTACGAGCAGATGTTTTACTTCATCTACAAGCGCGTAGATCGGGAAGACATCTGTGCCGACATCTGCTCGGAGGTCTTCCTCAAAGCGATGAAAAACCTCAAGAAATACCAGTTTCGGGGGGTCCCCTTCTCCGCTTGGCTGTATCGGATTGCTATCAATGAGGTCAACCAGTTCTTTCGCACGAATAAGCAACAGCGCAGCATCAGCCTGGAAACTACCCAAATTGGAGAGATGATGGACGAGGCCGAAGCGCCTCGGGACGAGAGTGGCATGCAGCAGATGATTCAAGCCTTGCCTCAACTCAAGGATGAGGATTTGCAAATGGTGGAATTGCGCTTCTTTGAGCAACTGCCCTTCCGGCAGATTGCCGAGATCTATGGGATCACCGAAAACAACGCCAAGGTGCGCATGTATCGCATCCTGGGCAAACTCCGCAAATTGATGGACCCTTCCCGGGTCAATGCATAAACAAGCATCAATGTCAAAATACAAGATCCATATTGACAAGCCGTTACCTGAGCCTAAACAGGTGGCCCGACACAAGGACTTCGACTCCTTGTACCGGGATTATCAGGTCAACACCCGCTTCGACTTCTGGCGAAATTTGTACCGAAAACCGACGGTCTTTGCAGCGATGGTTGCGGGCATCGCCATCTTGTTTTTGGTGATACAGGCTACCGAAAGCGAATCAGCAGCTCCTTGGGGATCTTCTCCCATTGCGAGCTATCAAGCGAATTATCAGGAGATTTCTATCCTTGCTGAAGAGGCGAGTGAACTTCAACTTCGGGAAGAGGTAG
>JBCCCJ010000010.1:0-15822 GCA_039033615.1 Bacteroidota bacterium | reverse complement strand
GAGCCGATAGCAGGCTAGGGAAACTGGCCCAAAAGAGCCCCATCAGAAGTTTTTGGATCATGGGTAGAGATACTTGGGAATCAATGACTGTATGCGAGGACAAGCCTCCGCTGATAGCCTGCAAAAATGCCACGCCCACCTACCACATTGCTGACCACATTGAGGTGAACGGCCAACGGATCTGCGGTATTGTAGGCCTGGGTCAAGTAGCTGAGGTAGTAGTCATGTAGGGCAGCACTGATGCTCCACACATCTACATAAATCTCGATGCGCTCCTTTCGAGGGGTACGGGATAGCTCTATCGGCCAACTGAATGAAATCCCTCTAAAATTTAGGATGCTATCTGGCTGAAAGGAAATTGGCTGAAAATAATTGTAGAGGTAACCGGTGGTATCAGCATATAGTTCAAGGGCTTTCGCCTGATCAGCAAAACTGACATCTTCCATCAGGATCAATCCATGCTGCCGACTGACCGCAGGGACGATGGGATCTTGGGTGGATGCTCTCGTCTTATGTAAGCGATCTTCCCATCGATCCATGAAGGGCGGGTTGGCATGATCACAGGCACAACTGTCTCGAAAGGTGATGCCAACGCGGTAATAGTTGGTTTCCTCTGGCACGTCGGTCAGGGACAAGGTCAGCGGGTAGGACTGAAAGACGGCCCCCAATTCATCGGTCAAAGATACGGGGCGATCCAGTTCCCAAAGGGTGGACAACTCCTCCGAGATCTGAGGAATCTGGTTCTCGGCCCAGACGGGTTCATAGCCTGGAGCGGAAACTTCTACCCGATAGGTCAGTCCCACCTGCGGAAAACTGGGCAACACATAGTTGCCGCTGCTGGCATAAGCCAATTCCCCCAAGAAGGTCTCTTCTTCCCACAGCTTCACGGTCGCATCTGCCAAATAATGGGCAAAAAAGGCCGTATCATCAATGGTCGTATTTCGGCTCACATTGATCTTCCAGGTACTATCTGGGTTGAACAAGGCATTCACCACCAGCCGGGGACTGACATCTGGGATGGGTCGCTCTGTGAACGTGGCGCAGGAAAGGAGGCAGAGTAAAATCAGGCCGCAAAAAGAATATTGTACTTTCATCGCTTTTATGGAGAGGACATGAGCAGAGAGGAAATCCACCCCGCCCATGTTTTTTCATTCACTGGAATTAATTTATGTCATAGGTCCATGTATTACCATCTACATACATCTCAAAAGACAGATCTACACAGGCTTCGTCATAGTAAGCCGGAGCTGGTAGATCAGGAGGCTTAGGGGAAGTAACGGGAGCCATAGGAGAATTATTTAATAACAATACCGTCCTATCCGTCCCCCAGCTATCAATGTACATGCTGGATCGAGTCGTGGATGCTCCATTTGTCCCATTCACTGTGGCGTCTCCTCTTACCTCAACTTTGGCGTTATAGCTATACCAAATGCCAAAGGCACCCCTCTCATAGGTTCTAATTCTCGCATTGAGTTGTTCTGCCGCCGAGTTCTGAATATTGTTCACATTGACCCGCAAGCGATACTCACATGGCCCTGAACTAGGTGGCACTGGAAAACACCAATCTCTGCTTGCCACTCCGGTCTGGGTACAGGGAGCACCGAAGGTGCCGCTACTACAATAATTCAAAGACCTACACAAATCTCTGGAAGCCTCATTTGGATAATCAAAAACATAAACGAAAATCCCTTCCTCAGGGACACTCTCTTGTAGGCGAGGAAAATATGCCAATTTATCGACATCCCCACCTTTGATTTGAACCACCTTGTTTAGGCTCACTTTATACACGTCCTCTGCAACCTTTATGACCCCTTCTCGGTTCAACAGATTAGCCAAAGCAGTACTGTAGCAATTCAAGTCAAACATGCCATCATCCTCAATTTGAACGATATCCCCATATTCGTTCCTGAGTTCTTCAATGGACATGCCATAACCTTTCTCTGAGGAGCGTTCAGAAAAGTCAAGGAATTTTTGAAATTCAAGGCCCATGGATTCGTGGCCTAGGGCTTGGACATAGGCCTCTAGTTCTTCTAGCCCCATTGACTCGGTATGGCGCATTAAGTCAACCAAATGATTTTCATCCTTGACAATCAGCATTCCATCCTCTAAGGCTGGCGAAGCTGGAATCTTGTCTTGTTTCACTTCCAACTCTGAGACAGGTGAAACTTGAGGATTTTCTAGTCCACAACTCGAAAAAAATGCCCCCGCCATCACCAATAAGGAGATCATTACTCCATACCTAGTGAGTGAGTGAGTGAGTGAGTGAGTGAGTGAGTGAGTGAGTGAAAAACAATTTGTCGGATCATGGTTAAAGTGATTAAATAGTTAGTTAATAAAAAGTGGGAATCTGAGTGAATGCTATCTTTATGAATAAGCTCTTTGGAGAAGAAAAGGACAAAAAAGCCTCTAAATCAATGACTTACCAATATGAATGGTGAATGCATACTCAATCATCACCTCCTCCTCGAACGAAGATGATACAGGTGTTCCTCTTGAAAGAGGGAATGGGAGTTGCTATTTTTTACGGGATATTGCTAGACGACTTTCGATATTTCAATATGCGAATAAAGCATGTAAAAGCCAAGTGAGACACGTGATGTTTCCCATTTTATTATTATGACTACTCAAATTATTCCAAGTACCTATGCTTTTACCATTCCATGAAGGATTTGAAAATAGAGCAAGGCTTTCATGGCATTCGGATTTGAGGAAAAGAAAAGATACCGATACATTTGGTTTCATGTATCCTTTTGGAGCGTTCAATCGTTGGGCTAACTGATGCTTTTTTGTTTCCATACCGGGGAGTTAGGCTTAGGGGACCTGTTCATTTCTATGAAGGTTTCCCAGTCATCGCTTATCATTCCGCTATCCAAACTATGCGTCGCCTTCAGCGGGACCTACTTCTTTGGCGGCAAAGAAGTAGGCAAGAAACCGTCGAAGCCCCAGCCCAACACACAATCAGTCCCCCTTCCTCGGGCTTCGTGGCCCACCCGCTTTTGTGGTAAAAGCTGCGCCAAAAGGAACCATTTGACCTTCAGTCTTGGTGTAAACGCCCTAGCATACGCGAGCAATTATCCGATTTGACGCACTAAGATTTTTTATCCACTTGTTTGTTTTTCAATCCATGTTTATGAATTCCCTCCGTTTCTGTTTGTTGTTGTCTCTCTCTTTGCTGGCTACTTCGCTTTCTGCTGCTGGCATTCCATTTTTTGAAGGTAGTTGGAATGAAGTCTTGGCGGAAGCCAAAGCCCAGCGCAAGGTGGTCTTCGTGGATGCCTATACCACCTGGTGTGGTCCCTGTAAGGCGATGGCCCGCAATACCTTTCCCGATGATGAGGTGGGAGCGTTTTTTGGGGAGCATTTCATCAGCTACAAATATGACATGGAGAAAGGCGAAGGGCCACAGTTTGCGGCCAAGTACGCGGTGAACGCCTACCCTACCCTCTTATTCATCAACTACAAAGGCGAGGTGGTGCACAAAGCGCTCGGTTATCGTTCTCCTGCTCAGTTGCTGACCGAAGCCCGGCAAGCCATTACCCCGGAGAAGAATCAGGATTTGCTGGAGCTGGCCTATGAAGAAGGCACCAAAGATCCCGATAAGCTCTTCCACTACACCCTGGGGGAATACCAAGCCGGACGCCAATACTCCGATGCTGCGGCCCGCTATTTTGCTACTCAGGAAGAAAAAGACCTGCTCAAAGTCGAGCGCAATTGGAAGGCCATCGAGACCTTCACCACCGACCTAGAAAGCCGGGAATTTCAGTATTTGCTCAGCAAACAGAAGAAATTCATGAAGCGCTACGGCATTCAGCCCGTGGCGGACAAGCTCTATGCGGTGCTGAAACAGGCGACGGTATCAGCGGCCTTAACCGGACAGGAAGGCCAGTTTCGGCAGGTCATCGACATCGCCAGCAAGGACATCAAGGATCAAGGGCAGACCGCGAGTTCGCTGCGGATGCTGTATGCGGAAAAGAAAAAGGACTGGTTTGGCTATGCCCAGCGGGCCGCTCATCACTTTGATTCCTTCATCATCATCCAACCCAAGGCCCTGGATCATGCGGCGAGCATTTTTGCAAATCATGTCACGGAGACGGACCTTCTGATCAAAGCCACCGAGTGGTCGCGTCAGTCGGTCGCCATCGAAAACGAAGCCTACAACAACTTCACCTACGCTCGCCTGCTCCACAAATTGGCAGATAACAGTGAGGCCAAGAAGTTTGCCAACAAGGCCCTGCGCATCGCAATTATGCAGGAAGGAGAAACGGAGGAAATTGAAGCTTTTTTGAAGGAAGTGGAGGGAAAATAGGGGTAAATCGCACCTCTGGATATTTCTCGAATTCCTTAAAGTCGCAGATTAGCACCCCTTCTAAAGGTTTCGAACCTTTAGAAGGGGTTTGCCGTGGAAATTGTTAGAGAACCTGATTTTCTATTGTCCAAGGATAAGGAAGCGCAGAGCGATTCCCACCTCGGTAGAACCCATATCCCTGAAGATTCAAGCAGGCGCGTCGCGACTGCCACCTAGTCCAATATGGACCGACCTGTGAACAATGCCATCTTATTTTTCAGAACTTTCAAAACATATTGAAAGATATTTTCGTACATTCGAAAAACGACTTTCGATATGAACGCACTCACCGTTGTGTTGGCTGGTGGCACGGGATTTCTCGGCACCGCCCTAGCTACTCATCTGCATGAAGCAGGCTATGACATCGCCATTTTGAGCCGAAGTAAGCCGCGCCATCCCCTACCTTTTCCCGTTCGCTATCTACAGTGGGACGGGATTCATCCCGGAGAATGGATGGAAGCATTGGAAGGCAGTCGCGCCTTGGTGAATCTGGCTGGGCGCACGGTAAATTGTCGCTACACTGCAAAGAATCGGGAAGCAATTCTGCGCTCCCGCCTACAGAGCACCCGCGCCTTGGGATTGGCTTTGCAGCAACTCTCGGCTCCTCCGCCGGTCTGGCTCAATTCCAGTTCTGCTACCGTCTATGCGGACACGCGAGGAGAGCAGCTCGCCAACGATGAATACAGTCCTCACATCGGGCATGACTTTTCGATGGAGGTTTGCCAGAGTTGGGAAGAATGTTTTCAAGCGCATTATCTTCCCAAGACCCGCAAAGTCATTCTCCGAACGGCCATCACGTTGGGGGAAGGCAGTGCGCTGAAGCCATTGATTGGCCTGGCTAAGGCTGGCCTGGGTGGCCCTCAAGGTCCCGGTAACCAATGGGTGAGCTGGATTCATATCACTGATTTTGTTCGGGCGATTGAATTTCTGATTGAAACAGAAGACGCCTACGGAATCTTCAACCTTGCGGCTCCCCAGCCTGTTCCCAATACCGAATTCATGGAGAGCCTGCGAGAACAAGTAGGGGTCAATTGGGGGGTACCGCTTTCCCGCTCGATGTTGGAGATCGGTGCCAGGCTCATTGGGACAGAAACAGAGCTTATTCTGAAAAGTCGGAAGGTGATTTCGGAGCGACTGCCAACTGCTGGCTTTGCTTTTCGATTCCCAACCCTTGCTGCTGCTTTGGAGGACATTTTGGGAGAGCAGGCCCAAGATTCTGCGGCTTTTTCAAACCAAGTCCAACCAGTCTAGTTATGTGTGCAACACCAAGCGATCTCCCACTCATGACGCTGAGCTATACCGACATCCTGGCCTTGCCCAAAGAATATCGCCGTAATCTGATCAATTGCTTGTCTGGCTACAAAAGCTTCTGTCTTTGCGGTACCAAAAGTGAAGATGGCATCACCAATCTTTCGGTGATCAGCTCGGTCATCCACGTGGGAGCCAATCCCCCGCTGGTGGGCATGTTGATGCGACCGCCAGTGGTGCCGAGAGATACCCTGACGAATCTCTTGGAGACTGGCTTTTTCACTCTCAACCACGTCAACGAGACCTTTTACCAGCAAGCGCACCAAAGCAGTGGGCGGTATTCCGCAGAGGTCTCAGAATTTACCGAAACGGGGTTGACGGAAGCCTACAGCGACCTTCATCCCGCCCCTTATGTGGCCGAAGCATCGGTACAGATTGGTCTGAGTTTTCAGGAGCGATACGACATCCAGGCCAATGGCACGGTGTTCATCGTGGGCCGAGTGCTGGAAGTAAGAGTGCCAGAAGGCAGTGTGGGAGAGGATGGATTCCTGGACTTGGAGAAAACGGGCAGCCTGACAGTAAATGGCCTGGATGGCTACGGCAAAGTGGAGCGAATTGCGCGCTTATCGTATGCGAAGCCGGGGAAAGAGATCAGTCAGTTGTAGGAGACCGCTTTGCTGAGAGAAGCCAGATGTCAGATCACTTCGTTGTCAGATTCTGAACGTGGCCCTAAGGCATTCTAGGCTGAAGTAATTTCTAGTCTATGGTGCGATACCCGATGGAACAAATATGAAGGGAACCATTGCTATCGGAATGTGTATCCCACTGAGCTAACGTTTTTTAAGGCAAGAGCGAATTTCAGGAGCATCGGTAAACACTTGATGCTTGGAATCGAAGCGCGGTAGCGATTCGAACCTTGGTAGCGCCAATCTCCCACCCACATTTTCCTCTGGCTTCGCATCCAAGGATGCCAGACTTTAGAAAGTCAAAACCGAAAAAGAAAAAAGCCAAAATGTAAAAATGAAGATCTGGTGCAGCAAGCAATCCATGATCTGATTGTACATGGCAAGGTAGTGCTGGACTCTGTCTGGCAAAAGAGTTTCGTTTGCCATTGGCAATAGATGCCTTAACTCTTTACCGAGGAATGTCGAATGAAAAAGATCCCCAAAAACCAAGAGCCGAAGCTAGAAATAGCTTCGGCTCTTGGTCGTATTGATTCAAGAATCAGACCCGCTTCTCGCCTCCCGACTCTCGCTTCTTTTATTCTTTGTGATGAAATTTGCCGTACATGAAGACGCCTTTCAGGACTTTGCCGTCGGCTTGCTTGAGAACGCCTTTGCCGTGGATGCGACCGCCGTTGAATTGACCTTCGTACACATCTCCGGTAGAGTAGGCATAGATGCCCTCGCCATGCCGCTTGTCTAAGTTCCAATCTCCATCGTAGTGGCTGCCATCAGAGTATTCATAGGCTCCTTTGCCGTGCTTCCGGCCATTCAACCAATGTCCGGCATATACATCGCCATTGGCGTGGGTCAGGGTGCCTTCGCCGTGGTATTTGCCATTGAGGAATTGACCTTCGTAGGTAGAACCTCCAGGTGTTTGGATCATGCCAGCTCCGGTCATCTTGCCATTTCTCCAGGCGCCATCATAGACAACCCCGGAGGAAAATTCCATTTTGCCTTCGCCTTCTTTGCGACCGTTGCGCCAGTTGCCTGAGTAGGTATCGCCATAGGTATTGACAAATTTCCCAAAGCCGTTCCGCTTATTATTATTGAAGTCGCCTTCGTAATAATCTCCGTTGGGATAGTGGTATTTGGCAGTACCATTTACTTTGCCGTTTGTCCAGATTCCCGTGATTTCGGTGCCAGTGGTTTGCTTCAGCGTCCCCTGTCCGTTTTTCTGGTTATCAGACCATTCGCCTTCGTACACGTCGCCGTTTTCGTAGGTAAATACGCCATGACCTTCCATCATGCCGTTTTTGAATTCGCCTTCGTAGTGATCGCCATTGGAGTAGGTATATTCTCCTCCGCCGTGTTCCTGGTCATTTTTCCAGGTACCGACGTATTCATCACCATTGGCAAGGGTGTAGATTCCCTGACCGTGGCGCTTGGCAGAGCGAAATTCGCCTTTGTAGTAATCTCCGTTGGGGTAAGAGTACACGCCTTTACCTGTATCGCAGTCTCCCTTGATGCACTGGGCAGAGAGGGGAAGGCTTGCCAACATCAGCAAGGAAAGTCCAAGGACGGTTCGTGAAATGGGTAGAGCAATCATCATATGAGCAAGAACTATCTTTTTGTTCCTCAAAAGTACTGGGTGCATGAGCGCTTTACTTGAACTTTCTGCCATAAATCTTACATGAATCGTACCAAAGCCTGTATGATTGGTACAATTGGCGGCATAAAGTGGTTAGAAAAAAAGAAATAGTGGAACAGAACATCTATCAACTTGCTGAAAAACAAATAGTTATACAGTAAGCCTAGGTAGGCAAGGTGCGCAAATAGCCAAGCAAACTGTTCCGAAAAATGGAAATTTCTAGAAATTTCCAAATAAGATTCTTCCCCAACTACTCACTTTAGGGGATGATTTCTCTCGATTGGCAAAATATCTAACGTAGATTTTCCAATAAGACGAGATCTTCTGCGAATATCCACTTTTTTCCTCCGATTCGTTCAAACCAATGGACCCTTAGTGCGTTTAGATAAGGTATGAAACCTCCAACTGACATTCAGACTGCCTATCAGAATTATGTGCTCCAACATGGTCATCGACCAGCTTCCGTACGAGCCTTTGCAGAAAGCCTCGACATGGAGGAACGGGTATTTTACGAGCACTTCTCTTCTTTTCCCCACATAGAGCAAGCCTTATTTCTCCGCTTCTTCGAGCAAGCGACAGAGCGGCTGGAAGGTTCTCCGGAATATGAAGCCTACGGTACGCCTGAGAAGCTATTGGCCTTATTCTACACCTGGATCGAAGTGCTCACTGGCGAGCGGAGTTTTTTGGTCTTCCTCCAACATGAATATGGCAGCGGTTGTGGAGGTGCTTCTTATACGGAAGGAACGGGAGAGGAATTTCGACTCTTTGTCAAAAGCATCTTGAAAGAAGGTATGGCTAACGGCGAGGTCGCAGATCGTCTCTTTGTGCCTCGGTACTACCGCGATGTGTTCTGGCTGGAAGCCAAGGGCATTCTCCGCTTCTGGTTGCGGGACAACAGCAAGAATTTTGAAAAAACGGATGCCTTGATCGAAAAGACCGTCCGTTTCTCTTACGACATCATCCGGCCCAACACCCTCGACTCGGGCCTGGACTTGATCAAATACATGTGGCAGAATCGATAAGTAGATGGCAGACGAACAATCATTTATCCCGACCTCCAAAATCCAGCGCGCTGGTAAATTTGTCCGCACCGGCCTGAAAGTTGGTGGCAACTACGTCAAGCATTATTCCAAAAAGCTCGTCCAGCCAGACCTGGGCCGGGACTCCCTGGATGAGAAGAATGCTGCGGATATTTATGACACCTTGAGTGAATTGAAGGGCAGTGCCTTGAAGGTCGCTCAAATGCTCAGCATGGATCGGGGGGCGCTTCCGGCGGCTTTTTCCAATCAGTTTTCTCAAGCCCAACACAAAGCGCCGCCCTTGTCAGGTCCGCTGATCGTGAAGACTTTCCGGCAGTACTTTGGTAAGTCGCCGAGTGAATTGTACGATTCTTTTGAGATGCAAGCCGCGCATGCTGCCAGCATCGGACAGGTCCATCGTGCCACCAAAGGAGACAAAACCCTCGCGGTCAAGATCCAATATCCCGGCGTGGCCGATAGCGTGATCTCCGACCTCAAGATTGTGCGCCCCATTGCCCGGCGGATGTTTGGTTGGAAAGATCAAGATCTGGAAATCTATTTTCAGGAAGTGCAGGAGCGCTTGGTAGAAGAAACTGACTACCAACTGGAATTGAAGCGTTCTCAACAGATTTCAGAGCAGTGCCAGCACATCCCGAACCTCGTTTTTTCCACCTACTATCCCGATCTCTCCTGTGACCGGGTGATTTCGATGGATTGGTTGGAAGGCTTGCACATGGAGGAATTCCTCAAAACCAACCCGAGTCAGGAAGCGCGCAACCAGATCGGACAGGCCTTGTGGGACTTTTATAATTATCAGGTGCATGAATTGAAACTCATGCATGCAGATGCCCATCCGGGCAATTACCTGTTTCGGGAAGACGGGACCATTTGTATCCTGGACTTTGGCTGCGTCAAGGAAATTCCAGAGGCTTTTTACCAAAGTTATTTCTCGCTGCTGAAGCCTAGCACCCTCGCCAATGAAGAAGCCTTCTTAGAAAGCTGTCGGGCGGCGCAAATTGTTGTCGACAGCGATACCCCAGAAGAAATCGCTCTCTATACGGGCATTTTTAGAGAAGCTTTGGGCTTGGTGTTGCGACCCTTCCACGAAAAAGTGTTTGACTTCGGGGACGAAGCTTTCTTTGATCAGGTCTATGAATTTGGGGATCGGATGGGACGCAATCCCGCTCTCCGCAATTCAAAAGCCCCGCGCGGCGACAAGGATGGCCTCTACATGAACCGGACGTACTTTGGCTTGTTCTCCATTCTGAACGAACTGAAGTCCAAAGTCGAGACCCAGCGGTATATGCCTTCGCTGGATTGAGTGAATGGAGGGACTGAAAAACGATTTGGCTTCCGGGCTCCGCTTGCTGACTTTTACTTCACCACAATCCCTGTACTCCAGCCGTCGTATTGGCCATCGCAGTGATTGGCGGTTTCCATCAGTTTGAGGACCACTTCATCTATAGAGGTGGCATCGACCCGATCTGTCCGACCAATGGTGAGGCTGTACGGGTAAATCGCATCATCTTGTCGGAGATCTTTGTTCAGGATCTGAAAACGGTCTCCTTCGATCTTCTCCATAAAACTGAGCATAGAACGCTCAGAGGGAAAGAAGAGAAAATGCTCTACTTCTCTGGCCTGACTCAAATCGTCGCCATGTTGTTCCAATTTCTCGATCACCCGGCGGTTGAGGATGGATTGGTATTCTACAGGATTGGGGTATAAAAATTCCCGGTAAAAATCCCAATAGGGGTCTTGGTTGGTGGTGGCCACGTAGGTATGACCGGAATACCCATCCATGATTTCTTCTACGACGCCTTCAAATCCTGCTGCGGACCGACAGTAGAAATAGAAAATGCGCTGTCCATTGGTGGTGCTTCTGGCTACATAGGAGCCTCCTAAATTTTCGGCCATCTGCTCTGCCAACTGGTCTTCCATGACGTAGAGAATCTCCGCTTCTCCGTGATTGGTCAACCCAAATTCGTTGGGATCATTGAGCGTCACAACTACCTGGACCAATTGGATGCGATCCCGGTCAGGAGCGTGTTGCATCAAAGCCAGGTCCAACATGATAGAAGCAGGTTTTTCATCTACCGTGCAAAAGTAGAAATCCCATTCGGGGAGTTGTTTCTCGGGAGCCATTTGTCTGGTCATAAGCAAGTCTGAGAGCGTTACATATGCAGTATGCCCGGCTGGTTGAAAGCCAGAAAGCGTCAAAAACAGAAAAAAAGAACGCATGGAAAGAGGGCAGAACCCGCGGAAAGGAGAAAATGAGTTCTCCACCTGCTTTCAAATATAGTAGGCAGGCGAAGGCATTAGACCGAAAAGAGGCTCAATGGTCAGATATGGGAAGGGTACGGTTGATTTCTGGGCTCAACCTGTGCGCACCCATTCCCTCAGAATCCCTTGAATATCCAAGGGAGTGCCGATGACATAGATGTCCGAATAATGGAAAACCGGAGAAGTTTCTACTGGTTCCCGAAAAGCAATGGAAGGAGAGACATAGGTAGCATGGAGAAAGAACCCCTTGCCATTTTCCACCAGCAGAAATCCAACGTGATTAGATAGGCCTACCAGATACAAATCGTCTGGTCGACCGAGGATGTGGGAAATCGCGGCTTCGGGTTGGCTAAAGGTCCACCGCTGCTCACACAAGGTATCAATGATGACCGAAGCCGCTTGTTGAGCCACCCAATAGCGATTGATGGGCCAGCCGATGTGCTTGAGTGGGGTGGACACAAAATAGCCACAAGCGATCAAGCCTTCCCGAGGATGATTGGTATGGCCATTGAAATCCCAGGGCGTGCCGTACCAAGGGGGCAACAGTTCCCCGGGGATGGCTTTCAACAAATACTTCCTTGCCTCCTGCAACACCGAATCTTTGGCTGCTTGGGAAGCGGCGTTTCGATAGCCTTGAGCGAATTGTACCCGCTGTCGGTGGATGGAGGCTCTGACCGCTGCGTAGGTCTTTCGTACCTGGATCGAATCAGCTCGGCCAAAGGTGTCGATCTCCACCCAAGGAGTGTCTTGCCAAGTCTGTACGTCCACCACCGGAGAAGGGTCCAGCGAAGGAGTGCTAGGCGGAGGAGGGGGAGGGGAGGAGTGGCAAGCGAACAAGGTCAGCAAGCAAAAGAAACAAAAGGTACGCATGGTTCAGTCTTGACATAAGTGAGACTTGAAAAATAACTTCCTCTTTTCGCGAGGTTATTTCGTTTCAGGTCCCATTCAAGTCTGGGGAAGGGGCCCTAGACTTGAAGCAAAAAACCGAGTTTGGTTCCGATACTCGGAATAAACTAAGCTAAGGGAGGCTTTTTTTGACGAAGAACTGGGACGAAAGAATTAGCGAAAAGGTCCAAATTATTTTTTGAGTATCACTAAGATGCTTTGAGAAGACCGAATCATTCGTCCAATTCCACAAATAAGCCATCTTCGATTCGCCCTCGTTTGATCACGGTACCAGAAGGTTCCTTTAGCACCAGATCCTCAAAGGTTCCCTCAAAAAAGCCATTGTAGGTGGTAACTCGAAAGCGGTCGGTGAACTCTCCCTGTCCGTAAATGCGGTTTTCCCGCCATTCTCCTGAGAATCGGCCACCACTGGGCCAGGTCATGCTGCCAGGGCCTTGCTTTTGACCAGCCATCCAATTTCCCGAAAACAAGCGTCCGTCCGGCCACTCTTGTCGGCCACTGCCTTCCAAGATGCCTTCGCGCCACTGGCCCCTGATGACGATGTTGCTGGTATCGGTGAACGTTCCTGAGCCAAATTGCTGCCCTTTGCGCCAATTCCCTTCATAGGTGCTGCCATCAGCGGACTGGAAAAAACCATTGCCATCGCGCTCACCATTGCGCCATTGGCCGCGGTAGAGGCTGCCGTCCCGCCATTTGAACAGGCCCAGCCCATGATATTGGTCATGTTGCCAACTGCCGTCATATACATCCTGATTGGGGAAACTTTGGCGGCCATTTCCTTCCCGTACGCCGCCTTGCCAATCTCCGACGTATTTGGTGCCATCGGGCAGGACGTGGGTGCCCAACCCTTCTCGGATGCCCGAGCGGAAGCGTCCCTGATAAGTCGCGCCATTTTCATAGCGAGCAAAGCCTTCCCCATGCGGTACGAGGGCTTGTAGCTCTCCTTCATAGCTCATAGTTTGACCTTGGCTATCGGTATAATTGGGCAAAGTCCCAGCGGGCATGGCCAACATCAGATTGCGAGCAGAATCTACGAAGCGGCCTTGGGGATATCGATCCAGATAGGTTTGATAAGAGACCAAGTCGTTGGTACGTTTCGCGCTTTGCCAGGCTTGATCTTCCTGCTGTCCCTCGTACAATTGCGGACCAAACCAGGCCCCTCCTGCCAACAAAGCTACCAATAGAGCGGCTACACTGCCCCAGCGGACCAATCGTTTTCGTTTCAGTTGCAGCAGGGTCAATCGAATTTGTTCGGCTTCGTTTCGATCGCAGGGAGTTTGCTCCAATTCCGTAATGGTTTGGAGCCACTTGGGAGATTTGCTGGCCATGTCCTTCAATTGAAGGAAGGTCTCACTTCGATCTTCTCTCGCTTCCTTCCACGCCTTCAGATCAGGTGCCAAGGGGCGCTTGGGCAATTGGTTGGGGCTATGAAGTTGCTGTTGTTGCTCCTGCCATTGTTGATGAAAGCCTTCATAGGTTTCTTTCCACATCTGCCCTTGAAGCTGCGTCAACTGATGTTGCCAATGCTGGAGTTCCTGCTGCCAATCCTTCATTTCGGCTTTTGCCAGACCCAATTGCCGTTGGATGCCCTCGATGACGCCAACCGCAGCAGCATTCTCCGCATATTCCCGAGCGTTCACTTTGGCTTCGACTTCTCCAAATTGTCGCACCAAATTGTGATGGCGAATGGGGTGAATGTCGCTTGTCGCACTTACTACTTCTGCGCGTAAGGCCTGATATGCTTGCTGCGTACCGAGGTAATGTTTCTGGTAGGCGGCTTCATTTTCTTCGAAAATCTGCTCCAACTCCGCAAACAATTTTCCCTTGGTTGCATATTCCAGAAAGGTATGTTTGACCCGTACAGCTTCGACCTCCTGCCATTTTTCTTCAAAACGGGCAAGAAATTCCGGATCTCGGAGTCGATTGCGGTCAAATTCAGGCATAGGTAAGCGTAAAGACGTAAGTTACTTCGATAAGCTGGAAAAACGCAAAGAGGCCGCCTCAAAAGAGACGGCCTCAGGGGAATGGTTGTGAAGAGGGAGGGCTTACTTTTCGATGGTTGCAGGGCCGGAAACTTTGTAGATGTGGCAATCATCTGCGCCAATGGCATATACTTCGTCCACCAAGGTATCGCCGTTCATTAAGCCCAAAAAGCGAAAGTTGTGCTCCTTATTTTTGAGTTCATCCAGATAATTGTCGCTCAAGACGGTATAGATCTTGGATGGGTAGGGAGCAGACGAAACGACGGCAGTCTCTCCTCTGACCTGATCAATGGTGATGGTCTCGTCTAGTTCAAGGTTGGGGATTTCTACCATGACGGCACGGAAATCCATGGTGCAGATCACTTCAGAGGTACAGGCATTGAGACTGATCAATAAGAGGGTTGTGATTGCTAAAATGACTTTGTTCATAATGAGTGGTTGGTTGTTTCCCATGAGACGATGACCTGATGGAAAACGCTGGGTCGTGCCAAAAAAGCAGGCAGAATCCAGAGGTGTACGTCACATGTCACATATTTGCGGGTGATGTTGGCATAAATGGCAGTCGCTACGCGCCTGCTACCAAACTTCTCTCTTCGATTGGCTACCAAGATGCGCATCCCTCCGGGCTGCGATTGTCTCTTGACAAGGACTTGTGGGGAGCGCCTGTGCTGAGCGACAGTCGAAGTAGGCCGAACCACCTCTCAAAAAAACGAAGCGCATAGCGATTCGCAGCTTGGTAGAAACAGATGCTCTACAGAAACAAGCAGGCGCATCGCGACTGCCATTTACTGGGATATACTTGTTCTGGTGACATCTGACGTACACCGGAATCCAGCGATTCTGCCTGTTCGACGGGGGAGAATGTTACAAAAGAGAGGAAAGAGGAGTGAGATTGTTTCCCTTTTAGACTCGCGGCATTAAAATAGGCTATTCCACCAACTTCGGCAGATATTGAATCCGCTGGACCCAATGCAGGCTTTTCATATACTCCAGGGTCAAAGGACGAATTTCGGCGTCTAGTTCAAAGACCAACTTGGCCTTTTGTCTTTTGCCGCTCCGATTGACGGTCATGGTGCCGATGTTGATTTGTTCATGAGCAATGACGCTACTGAGGAAGCCGACACTTCCCTCCTGATCTGCGGCAGTGATGATGAGCGTAGGGGCCTGTCCGGTAATGAGACAATGAAAGCCTTCAATCTCTCGGATCAAGATGAGCCCTCCTCCACGAGAAACGCCCATCACTTTGGTCTGATGGGTATGGCCTTTGGCATGAATCAAGATGGTATTGGGATGCAAGTGAGTAGCGTTATGTATGGCCTTGAAGTGATAGGTCATCCCAATTTCTTCCGCTTCCGCCTTGGCTTGACGAATTCTTTCGTCGTCAGGAGCCCAATTCATCAAGCCTGCGAGGATGGCGCGGTCGCTGCCATGGCCCTCGTAGGTGCGGGAAAATGAATTGTAAAAAGTGATTTCTGCATGTTGGATTTCTTCGTCCAATAATCGCCGCGCAACCCGTCCAATTCGCACCACTCCACCAGTATGTGAACTAGAAGGACCAATCATGATTGGGCCAATCATGTCAAAAATACTACTTCTTTCAGGCATACGTTTGAAATTTGGTAGGGAATCTCCTTACTCAGTTGTTATACCATCAAAATCATCAGAATTTCCCAAGATATTTCTGATCATAAAAATTCAGAGATCATGTAGGAGTGCCAAAATAATTCAT
>JBCCCJ010000009.1:0-15915 GCA_039033615.1 Bacteroidota bacterium | reverse complement strand
TTGCTGCTGGTACCATTGGCCAGATCTACCTGCCATAAACTGGGACCACTTGCTGCGATACCAGTAGCTATGTAGAGGTTGTCATCCCCATCAAAAAACAAATCACCGGACTGATGGCCAGGGACTGCATCTCCAGAGAACGCCAGGTTGTAGGTTCCACTGACTGGATCTACGGTATGCACCTGCCCGTCGCTCCAATCGCTGAGGTACATCAAGCCATCGGAGAAGCGATACTCCATCCCTCCATACCAGCTAGCTGGCAACACATTGTCGAACAACAAACTGGCAGAACCATCGGAGGAGTTGAACCGATACACGTCTTCGGCTATTGAATTCCACTCTACGGCCAGCAGAGAATCATTCAAGTCAAAGGCCATCCCTTTCAAGTCGGCACCGCTGAAGCTTCCTACCAACTCTACCTGGCCCGTGGCGGGATCAATCCGATAAAGATCTGACGGACTCATTCCCAGACCATGTCCGGAGACATACATCTCGCCGGCTTGATTGACGGCGAGATTCGCCATCCGCGTAACCGTCATATCCGTAGTAACATCCCGGATGCGGCCGATATTGGTCAGAGCTCCAGTAGCAGGATCCAAGGTGCCCAGGGTGTCTTGGTAGAGTACATAGACGGTGTTCTCCAAAGGAGGAGAGGGCATCAGAGGTTGACTGGGTCGGATGAAGCTGCCCCTAGCAGTAGGATCATCTCCTACCGCGATGGTATTGATGACGGCTTCAGTAGCGATATCGATGATCATGACGTTGTCATCAAAGCGATTGGTAACCATCAATTGGGTGCCATCGGGAGTGATGTCCAAACCAGCAGGATCTTCTCCGACGGTGATGGTATTGGTTACGGTTCCCCCAACGAGATCGATGACCGTGATGTTGTTCGAAAACTGATTGGCCACATACAAGGTCGAACCATCCAAAGAGGTCACACTCTGACCAGCAAAGGTACCCACTGGGTAGGTGGCCGTGATTTGCCGGGTGGTCGTATTGATGGTGTTGACCGTATTGCCATTGCCATTGCTGATATAGACCTCAGAACCATCCGGGCTATAGGTGGCCCAACGAGGAGAAGGCCCTACCGTAATGGTATCTACCACTGTATTGGTAGCAAGGTCAATCACCCGGGTTTGAGAGGTGTTGAACAAGGCTACATACATTTCTGTCCCATCTGGACTGATGGCCAAACCGGTGGGACCATTTGCCGTAGGAATGGTGGTCTCCTCCAGCTTAGTCACCGTATTGATCACACTGATCACCCCACTATTTTCACTGGAAACATAAAGTGTGCTTCCGTCAGGGCTAATTGCAATACCAATCCCCCCATTGACCGACATGGTGATGGTATCCGTAACCGTATTGGTGTTGGGATCAAAGACCAATACCTCGTTATTGCCAGTATAAGTCGCGAGGTATAACTGTTGCCCGTCTGGAGAAAACATCGCGCCGACGATATCATTGGTAGTGGGTACCGTTGCCCCTATCATACCGGTCGCCATGTCTATCACGGAAAGATTGTTGTCTCCCCGATTGGCGACATAGGCCATTTGAGCCTGAACTGCCGAAAGGCCGATGCCTAGCAAGAGAGCTAAGGCGGCAGCACGGATCGGCCACTTTTTGAACAAGAATAGGTTTTTCATGAAGATTGAATTGAGGTTAACAAAACAGACCACGTCAAATAAGGCACGATCATCTCTTCAAATCATCGAATGACTTACTGTTAATGGATTGCCAAGGTGATGTTGCGTAGGCAAGTACTGGATTCAGCGGCTCATATTTTTCTTCAAATCGGACATTCTTTTCTTGATTTCGGACATTTTTCCCTCTTTATTCCCTCAAAACGGCACAAAAAAAGGCCACCCCACTGGGGCGGCCTTTGGTATCGGATCATCGTCCTAGACTTTCTCTGAACCCCTTCTCCACTTCTTTTATCCAAACTTGGTGGCGCTTGCCGCGGGCCATCCTTTTTTGTCGGCAAAAAAGGATGCAAAAACCCGCCGAAGCCCCATGCAACGCTCGATGCCGCCCCAGCACCTCGGGCTTCGTGGCCAACCCGCTTTTGTGCTGAGGGCTACGTAAATAATCATGGCTCACCATTTTGTCTAGGAGTATGTTGTCGGATCTAAGCAATTACAGAAGTGGAAGGAGCAGAATTGAGAAAGCAGGTTCATTCCCGCTTCTCAGCTCTCGCTTCCCGCCTCCCTTGTTAGTTCTTGATCAATTTGGTGGTGTTCACCACGCCATTGTATTCGGTTTGGAGGAAGTACACGCCGGCGGGTACCTGGCTGAGGTTGATCTTGGTGCGGATCTGGTCAGAGGTAGCGCGGTAGACTTCCTGTCCCAGGCTGTTGGTTACGCGCAGCTCCACGACTGTCTGAGGCAGTTCGGAGAACTCTACGAAGAGAGACTTGTCGAATGGATTCGGGAAAACGGTGGAACTGATGGCCGCATCTTCGGAGACCAATTCACCCCAGCGACACCCAGCGGTGTTGAAGACCTTCACCCGGTGGCTCTGCACATTGGTGGCAGCGTCCAGGTTGTACACCGCGGTGCCAGTAGCGATCTCGGTGATGGTCAAGGCAGTGATCGGATCATCCTTCGCGCCTTTGACATTGCTTACGTCATCGAAGCTGATGCTGAAGGTGTGCGTCGCTGCGCCAGGACCTTCGGACTCAAAGCGGCCTTCGCCAGTGATGGTTGCCGTGGTCCCGGAAACCACGAGCGTAGTCAGGCTGGTGGACTCGAAGCGATCAAATACGTTGGAGCTGGCGTCGCGCCGGAAAAAGGCAAAGACAGAAGAAGAAGTGAACGCACCACCGCTACCATACTTCGCGAAAGAAGACACCACGGTCTTCAAACCGTCAGTCGGATCAAAGTAGGTACCGTTGATTCGGGCGCTGCCGCAAGAAGGACTGTACACCAGTACAGGCTGAGACGCCAGGTAGGTACTGGTCTGAGAATTCCCATCGGTGATGGTGAGTTCGACCAGATAGACCCCGGTATTGGCATAGGTATGGCTGCCCGCGTAGGTCAACCCGCTTTCATCTACAGTGGCGCTGTTGGTGGTGCCATCTCCCCAGTTGATGTCAATGGTATGAGGCCCCGCACCGGGCGTGAATGCACCTGCAAGGTTGAGGTCGGTGCCATTCACCAAATCCAACAGGACCGGGTCGCCAGTTAGGTCATCAGATACAATTTCGGGAGAGGTGCCCACTACGGGATCGTACTCCAGACAGACTTCTCCGGTATTCGGGAAGTTGTAGCGGATTCTCCAACCTGTTTGCAAGCCACTGACATTGGCAAAGGTACCTACTACCGGAGAGGTAGAGATGGCAAGGGGCACCATGGTTCCAGGGGCAGGGGTTGCAAATGACGGGGCAATGGTCAAATCGAGATCGCCCCCAAATTCGAGCGTATTGTCCACCTGTAATTGGTCAAAATCTTCCCCAGGAATGCCTGCGCCATCCACTTCCATGATCAAGAGGGAAGTACGCAAATCCAAGGCTTCGGTAAAGGCCAACACGCCAGGGGAGCAGCCTACGTTGACAGTTCCGGTACTATTAAGGCTCACATCGGTCATTCGGCCTCTGCCCTGAAAGGTGCCAGCATTGTTGATCACACTTGCGCCATCCCCCCGGACGGCGTCTTGTCCCCCTGCTTTGGGCATACAGATTCGCATCGTTGCTCCTGCAGCGATGTCAACCGTTGCTCCAGGTTGCATCAACAGCCCTATTTCAGCGGTTGATCCATTGTCGATGGTTAGATTTCCGTTGACGGTGAGAGCACCTTCCACCTCCAGGCTAGAAGCTTCGATTGCTGGATCATCACTAGCAGTAGCGCCCAGGATTTCCAGATCCCCATCTACCGTCAAGGAAGCACCTACCGGGATCTTGAGGGTCCCCAGTTGAAGCACTTCCCCGGCTGGGATGGTCGCGTTACCAGAGATTTGAATGTAGGAGCTATTCGTGGGGATGTCCGCTTGGGTCAGAGTCCCAGTAATGATTTTGGGAGAATAAATCACCACGTCGTTGCCGTCTCCTCCAGCGTAGTCGATGAAGAAATTCGCCGTGGAACCGTTGAATCCGGGTACCGGGTCTCCTTGGTTCAGGACGGTTCCGCCAATGGAAATCTTCCCGGTTACTTCGTTGTCTTGAGATTCAGCAATCACAAAAATGACGTCGCCTTCTACGGGAACATAAGCGCCAGACACATTCACTGGCAAATCATTGAGCACAAGGTTGCCGGTGAGTTCCAGCGGAATGTGGCGGGAATTCTGCGGGCCTTCATCAAAGTTGGGTCCTGCGATATCGAGATTCAGTTCCGAACCTGCTTCTAGCGTAGTGGTCCCACTTGGGGTGATCACGGCTCTGGTGGCACGGGCGGGATTGATGATGCCTGTTAAGCTAGCGTCTCCCGCTCGAAGCGAGGCGTTTTCAACAAAATTGATGGTCCCATTCGAGCTGATCGTCGCAGTATTGGTTACCGTGAGGTCATTGCTCACATTGACTGCCTGAGTTCCAGTTCCTTCCTTGATGGTCAAAGCAGGAATCGGATTGTCAAAGGTTCCAATTTCAAATACGTCATCTCCACTGGTGCCATTGATTTCAATCGTATTTACCCCGGACAAATCAATCGAAGCGGGCGTAGAAAAATTGTTAAAAACGAAGGTAGGGCCACCAGCCACCAAGTACGTACGAGTGGCTTCATCCAAGCTAACACTTAAGTTTCCGCCCGCTTCGCTGATGGTCAACTCATCTCCATTTTCGGACTGGTCTGTGATGCTGAGCACTCCAGTGGTGGTATTCTTGAAAATAAAGTAATCGCCACCCGAACAGAAGGGAGCAGGGATGGGCTCTTGAAAATCAATGATTGCAATTCCGTCTAATAAACTTGTGGCACCACCGGTGATGCCTGCATTGTTCGTAGAAGTCAAAGCGGTAGGCGAAACAAAATTGCTGCCCCCTTTGCCACCACGATCAGAAGCGACCCCATCACCGCCTGTGTAGCCGCCGCCGCCGCCACCGGCACGGGGAATCTGGTATTGAGGACCACCAGCACCAAAACCTTGCCCTCTGCCAGTATTCTCAAAACCTGGAGAAATGGCCAGAAAATCCGCCTTCTTTCCGCCAATGCCACGCGGAAAATTGCCATCGCCCCCATCGGAGAGAAACCCGCCTCCCCCGGCACTTTCATCTCCCGCTCCCCCATTTCCGCTACCCTGCACTGCGGTGGCTCCTTCTCCAAAATGCAAATTACCCGGGATCACCACATTACTGGCGGCACCGCCGCCACCACCAGCTACCAATAGCAAGATAGCGTTGGCACAATCACCGGCCGGACACAGGATGATTCCGGTTCCGCCCCCGCCGCCGCCACGGTTGTTGTCGAGTAGGCCACGCGATCCGACGATAGAGCGAATGACGTCTCCCTGACTGACAGCAAAGGTTCCCATCACTTCTCCTCCAGTACCAGCTGGAGCATTGACGTTTCCTCCTCCGGAGGCTCCAATCGCCGTTGCTTTGATCTCGGTGATGCCAGCAGGAATCACCACGTCAAACAAGCCCGTCCCCAGGGTGTTGACGGTACATTCAGGGAGGGAAGACAGATCAGCGTTTTGCAAAATGGCGCGGGGGCCAGGGCCCGTAGAATAGAAGTTGCCAAGACCCGCTACATCTACACATGCATTGTCCAGGACGTACAAAGCCAGTAAGCCCGGCTCATTGCCAGTCTGGGGGGAAGCGAATCCTTCGATCACTTCTGCCGCAGTTTTGGCAAAATCCCATACCCGTACTTCGCCGATCTCACCGTCGAAGTAGTTGGTGATGGTCCCGACATTGTTGGGGATGGTGGCCCCAATGAGCGCCAATCCATTTCCTGCCAGGGTATTCAATCCCTGCTGACCGGAAACAAAAGGGTTCTTGGAAGCAACTTCCACTCCATCAACATAAATTCGCATGACGTTGAAGGTCTGATCACCTGTATTGGGAGAATTGATTGGGCCGGTCAGATCAGGCGCAGCATAGGTGAAGGCAATGTGGTGCCATTGACCATCATTGACTGGGGCCATATCTGCTGGAGATGAGGTAAGTAGGTCGGTGCCTGCTGAACCAGTCCCTATATCGACGGAGCCATCCGTGCCGATATCCAACCTAACGCTGGGAGCGGAAAAGGCAGGATTGGTCCCATAGGAAAAAACTGTTCCAGAAGCACCGGAGTTCAGCCGGACCCAGGCTTCAATGGTTCGGGAGGTTTTGCCCTGAGGGAAGGGTTCTACCCTGACCTCGGCATAGTCATCTACTCCATCGAAGACAAAACCATCACAAGTTTGAGCAGAGAGTCCCCCTGTAAAACAGGAGAAAAATAAAAGGAGAAAAAAGTAGCGGCGGCTACGTGGGGCTAAGGTAGCATTCATAGGAAAAAAATTTCGGATGAAACTAAAAGTGAATACCAGACTCAGATCGTTATGTATGACCTGAGAATTGCCAAAGATGAATGAGCGCTATGCATCAAAAGTAATGCGTCATTGGCACAACTTTTTCTTGAAAACGGACATTCTTTTCTTGATTTCGGACGAATTTTTCTTGAAAACGGACATTTGATCGATTTCCAGCAAAGATTTGGGGAAATGGTCCTATCCTTACTTGCTTCTTTCCAAACAACTCCTCATCCATCAACCTCTTCCCTCATGCGCGGCTTCTCAATTTGTCAGTACTTGTTTTTGGGGACCCTTCTCGCCTGTCGGCCCCTTCCAACAAGCCAAGGATACGAGTCTGATCAACTTCGCATCACCTCCCTGTCTGAACACAGTTGGTTGCACACTTCCTACCTACAGACCCAATCCTTTGGCCGGGTTCCCTGCAATGGCCTGATCGTGATAGACGATGGCGAAGCGCTGATCCTGGAGACGCCTACGAATGATTCGATTTCAGCGGCCTTGATCGAATGGGTAGCGGATCAGGGAGCGAAGGTCATCGGGGTGGTCGTCCATCACTACCACGTAGATTGCCTCGGCGGCTTGCCTGCGTTTCATCAGCGAGGCATTCCTTCCTATGCGAATGCGGCGACCATCCCTTTGGCGGAAGCGGAAGGCTGGGAGTTGCCCCAAGAGGGATTCGATTCTTTGCTGAGGCTGACCGTCGGAGCGGAGGAGGTCGAGATTCGCTTTTTTGGGGAAGGCCATACCGAAGACAACATCACCACCTACCTGAAAGGCGATCAGGTGCTATTTGGGGGCTGCCTCCTCAAATCCATGGGCGCAGGCAAAGGCAATCTGAACGACGCCACGCCTGATGAATGGTCTGCCACCATCGCGCGCGTGCAAGCCGCCTATCCCGAGGTAAAACAAGTGGTGCCTGGTCACGGGATGCCTGGTGGCCCGGAACTCTTGGGGTTTACCAGGGAGATGTTTGAGGAGGAAGGGGAGTAGCAAGTCCACCATGCCGTATGTTTTCACACTCCTTTGGTCGCGCACCAGCCAGCACAAGAGGGCGTGATCATTGTGGTCTATGCCCAATTTTTCCTAGCTTCCTCCAACCAATTCTCCCAACCCATGAAAATACCTCTGTTGGTTCTATTCAGCCTACTGATTTCTGCTTCCCTCTTTGCTCAAGGCTCTTTTGAGGATCAATTGATTTTTGGTGAGTTGTCTCAAGCAGAAGCAAGCCAAATTTTCGGGGAAGAATCCGCTGGCTATTTTCGATACATCATCAAGGAGAAATTGGCGGTCAATCAGTCTGGTGTTTGGCTATGGGTGGAAAAGAGTGATGGAGTTTGCAAGATGGAATGGGTAATGGGGTTTTCCCAATCGGGAGAAATAATCTCAGAACTGCAACTGATCCATCAATGTGATAATGAGGGAGCAAGGGCCCATTATCAAAGCTTTACAGGTTCTCAACTGGCCCAAGATCCGGTTTTTGAAAGAATCTACTTGGAGATTTGGGTAAAAGACACCAGTCTATATGAGCCACATCCTTCCAATAATCCTTATCTGATCCAGCTCAAAAAAGGCCACAGCTTCCACGACAATGGCATCACCTACCGCGAAGTCCATTACCGCAAATACTTCACCGTAGGCGAGAACCTGGAATTCGTCCAAATCGCTGCGGACTCTACCGAAAAGTCCTATCGGCGGTATCCGTTTACCTACCATCGCCTGTTGACGGAAGCAGAACTCCGTGGGTATGCCAAAGCGGAATTGCGCTTGATGCGCAACGAAATCTTCGCCGATTATGGCTATCAGTTTCGCTCGGAGGACTTGCAGCAGCACTTCTCCGCCCAAAGCTGGTATCAGCCTACGACCACCGATGTGGCAGCAGTTTCTCCGCGCCTGAATTGGTTGGAGCAGCAGAATGTCGCCCTGATTCGGCGGTTGGAACAGCGGAAATAGACGTGTTGAATTACGAAAAATAGGAGATGCAGTCGCTACGCGCCTGCTTGCTTTTGGAGGCCATAGGTTCTACCAATATGCGAATCGCGCTGCGCTTCGTTTTCTCAAAAAGGTTGGCTGCAAACTGCAATGCCAGCCCGTTAGGGATGCCCACCTCGGAAGAAATAGGTGCCGAATGGTGATTCATGTAGGCGCGTAGCGACTGCCACCTTCTTCAGACAGTTTTGAAGGAACCTCTTACTCCCTCGGCAAGCCTGCGGTCGGCGATTTGGCTGCATTCTGTAACAATTCTTCCTTCGCCAAAATCCGCAACTGCTGGCCTTCTGAAATGCTGTCGTTGACGAGCTTGTTGATCATTTTGATGATGCCCACCTTGGTGCCGTATTGCTGAGAAATCTGCCACAAGGTCTCTCCCGGGCTGACCGTATGGGTGATCCAGCGAGTCTTGACTTCCTGCACGGAGGTGGCTGGTTGGGTAGAAGGTTGTGCGGTAGGAACGGAGGGAGGTTGCGAGGCTAAGGTCTTGGATTGGGCGGTCGCCGAAGCAGCGGGTGCCTGCCGTTGTGGAGCCGTTGCCTTGCCTGTCTGGGGACTGCTGGCCGGACGAGGCGCTGGCGTTTCCACCATCTCTTTCAACGCATCTTCCTCCACCGAAAGAATGATCATCTTTTCCTCACGAGGGCGCTTGCCCGACAGATACAGTTTCTGCCCGACAAAGATTTCATGTTCATTCTTCCGCATGCTGTTTCGCTTTTGCAGTTTTCGGACCGATTGCAAGTGCAGATCCGCAATGGATTCCAGTGATTCCCCCGGGCGCACGATGTGAAACTCCCGCTTGGAAGGTTTTTCCATATAGACCATCCGACCGATAGAGGGTTCTTCGCCTGGCAGCAGACCATTCCACACCAGCAGTTTACTCAGAGGCTTGCCATACGTTTCGGCAATCTGAATGAGGCGTTTGTTCCCATCGTACATCACATATTGCTGGCCATAGTGCAAATCCTGCTCCATTGGAAACAGCACGAATTGAGCGCGACTGGCCGGAAGTTCGTCCAGCGCCATGTGGGTAACAAAAGTTGGTTGAACTGTAGAGACGGTTGGAGGTTGACTTTCGGGATTGGTAGGAACTGGTCGGGCTTCCGGCTGAGGCGCAGGGAGCGCGAGCGAGGTTGCTTCTGGTTCTTCCTCGGGTGCATCAGTGATCAATAAGGTCGTAGGCGCAGCCTGCGGGGCTGGGGGAGTTTCGGCGAGCATGGGTTCTTGCCCAGTCGGCTCCTGACTCGGCGTGAAGTACACAAAGGCATTCAAGCGCCCCAGATGGTGGGGATTCAACAGCCATTGATTGTAGCTCAGGAACTCTTCTCGACTCAATTGGTGCTGCTGCAAAATGTCCCTCAGTTGGGTAGGCTGGGCCTGATGATGGGCCCGAAGGTACAAAGGGGCTTGGGGAGGCTGTCGAAGGGCCGCTTCGTAGGCCACCTTATGAGCAATGGCTTTCATCACGTACCAATGGAGCTGGTCCGTCACTTGCATCTGTTTTTGCCCATAATTTGCCGGATCGGTATGTTTAATGGCTCCGGTCGGTCCCTCATAATAGGCGATGACCGCGTACAACCAATTGTTGAAGTCTCCGTTGTTTTTGGCGAGGTAGCCCGCTGCTGCCTGAGAGGCGCGGTAGATGTGGCGACGTTCGTCGATTTTGTTGGATACTTCGAGTCCCATGTCAGAAGCAGCGCCAGCTTTGAATTGCCAGAAACCCACCGCCTGAGAAGAAGAAACCACCGAAGGTCGGAGGCCACTTTCCTGAATGGCGAGGTATTTCAAATCCTGGGGCACCCTTGCCTCGGCAAACGCCTGCTCAATGAAGGGCATGTATAAGCGAGCCCGATGAACCATTTCCTGGAAATAGCGGGGACTTTGATGAATTTGCGCCACATAGGTAGCGATCTGAGCCTGAGCGGCCGAGTTGAGGTATAGCGTGGTGCCGCAATATTCCAATTGGGCAGGGACATTGGGTTGGGAAAACGCAAGTTGAGACAACACCAAGGTAAGGGGCAGAATGAGCAATCGGTACATACAGGTATCGCATTAGTAATCGACCATAGCAAACTATCAAATCACCCAGCCAGAATCTAGCCAAGTGTAACGCATGAAGAGGGATGTATCATAGTACGTGCCGGAACTGCTGTAAGGTTCTCCTTACTTTACCCCAATTTTTTCACCAGCATCAATCCATCCCAGGCAGGTAGTAGCAAGTTTTGTGCCTGAGTATCAGCTTGTACCATCCGATTGAATGCCCGGATGGCCAGGGTTTCCTTGTCGGTGGCGCTCTGATCGACCACTTTGCCGTGCCAGAGGACGTTATCAGCAATCAAGAGGCCTCCAGGCCGCAATTTGGGCATCGCCAATTCGTAGTAGGCAGGGTAGTTGGCTTTGTCTGCATCCAAAAATATCCAATCGAATGGGCCTGCCACTTCTGGCAAGACTTCCAGCGCGGGTCCAAATCGAAGGTCGATCACCTGCTCCATCCCTCGCTTGCAGACCCATTTGCGAATCAGACGCTCGCGTTCGGGGTTCACCTCTATGGTCACGATCTGCCCGTCCTCCGCCAAACCTTCGGCCATACACAAGCAAGAATATCCCGTAAATGTCCCAATTTCTAATATTCGTTTTGGGCGCAATAATTGAGAAAAAAAGGAGAGCAAGCGTCCTTGCCCCGCAGGAGAAAGCATCTGCGGGTACAATACCTTCACATGGGTCTCTCTCCGCAGGTGATACAGGTCTTCCGGTTCGGTTTCGGAATGTTCATCTACGTACTGGATCAGGTCTTTGGGGAAAAAGTCGCGCATGCGGTGGGAATTTGCCGCAAAGCTAGCAAAAGTCTAGGGATGGGAGACTTTTCTTCAGTTCTGCTGTTTGCGAACCTGAGCAAGGCTAACAAAGCAGGACTAGTCACATGGGCGTACCTACGGCACGCCAAGCGACTGCTTGACATGCTCCATGTGCTACCGATATGTTGGTCCCTACAGGACCAGCCTGCGGCAAAAGATTCTCTTGGCGACGCCATGCGTCTTGCCAGAGACGTGGATATGGGTAGCAACTGCCTTCCATCTGAGGATCAGGCGTGCCGTAGGTACACCGAGCTACTCGTGCGCTACCGATATCTTGGTTCCTACAAGACCATTTGCCTGCGGCAAAAGATTCTCTTGGCGACGCCAAGCGTGCCGCTAGGTACGCACATGTTGGTAGCGACTCCAGCTCAGCATGAGCTCGCGTGCCGTAGGTACGCGAATATTGGTAGTAACTAGCTTCGATCCAAGGATCATGCGTGCCGTTAGGTACGCACATCTCGGTAGAATAATCAATCAGTTCAGAAGGAGCGACGCGTGCCGTTAGGTACGCGAATGTGCAGCTGGTAGCGGGAAATGCTCCCTCCAAACCACCTGCTACAATTTTGCCTCAATCTCCCTATCCATTTATTCATTCTGGAGGGATCTGGGAATCGGTAGCGGCAGATCATTGACAAGTTGAGGGAAGGGATGCATCTTTGGGATTGTACCCTCAAACACCTGAATGTATGCAGCGCTTTCCAGACGACTTTTTATGGGGATCGGCGACCTCCAGCTACCAAATCGAAGGTGGCTGGCAAGCAGATGGCAAAGGCTGGTCCATCTGGGATGCTTTTTCTCATATCCCCGGCAAGGTTCACCAACATGAAAACGCGGACGTAGGCTGCGACCACTACCACCGCTTCCGGGAAGACGTAAAGATGATGGCCGACATGGGCCTCAAAGCCTATCGGTTCTCCATCTCCTGGCCCCGAATTTTACCAGCAGGCAAAGGAGAAGTCAATCAGGCGGGCATCGACTTTTATTCAGAACTGATCGACGAACTGCTGGCCCACGGCATTCAGCCCTGGATCACCCTCTACCATTGGGACCTGCCCCTGGCCTTGCAGATGGAGCACAATGGCTGGCTGGGAAAAGAAACGGCGGACCACTTTGCCGAATATGCACGGGTCTGCTTCGAAGCCTTTGGAGACCGGGTGAAGCACTGGATCACCCTGAATGAACCCTGGGTCGTGGCCATGCTGGGCTATGGACAAGGGGTGATGGCGCCGGGCATGATTTCCAATACTGCCCCTTACGAGGCCGCTCACATTCTCTTATTGGCCCACGCCAAAGCCGTTCAGATCTACCGGGAACACTATCAACCGACCATCGGAGGAGTCATCGGCATCACCAACAATGGCGACTGGCGGGAGCCCATGACGGATCGCCCGGCCGATCAGGCCGCTGCCGAGCGAGCCCTCGAATTTTTCCTCGCCTGGTTTGCCGATCCGGTCTACTTCGGCGAATACCCCCAAGTCATGCGCGAGCGGCTGGGAGAACGCCTGCCTCATTTTTCGGCAGAAGAACAAGCCCTACTCAAAGGCTCCTCTGACTTCTTTGGGCTCAACCATTATACCACCATGCTAGCTGCGGACGCCGAGGGCAAAGAAGTGGAGCAGAATGTCTATGGCAATGGGGGCATCTCCGAGGATCAGGCCGTGGTGCTGGGCGTAGATCCAGCCTGGCCGACCACGGACATGGGCTGGACGGTAGTCCCCTGGGGCTTCCGCAAGCTGCTGCACTGGATCGCCGCTCGCTATGACAATCCTCCGGTCTATATCACCGAAAATGGCTGTGCCTATGATGATCCGGTCGTGGAGGGGGAGGTGCAAGATCCTGAACGAATCGCTTTTTACGAAGGCTATTTGCGAGAAGGGGGCAAAGCGATAGAAGAAGGCGCCAATTTGCGCGGCTACTTTGCGTGGTCCCTCATGGACAATTTCGAATGGGCCTTGGGCTACACCAAACGATTTGGCTTGGTCCACATCGACTACAAAACCCTGGTCCGGACTCCCAAGGCCTCGGCCCATTGGTACACAACCGTCATTCAATCCAACCAAGTATGAAAACTCCTGTATGGCTCTGTGTCTGTTGGCTGATGCTCAGTTGGTCCTGCAGTCCGCAACCCGAAGCTCCGTCGGAAACACCCCCCAATATCATTTTTGTGATGGCCGATGACCTGGGATATGGGGATCTCGGTTGCTTTGGTGCTAAATACATCCAAACTCCGGTTCTGGATCAAATGGCAGCCGAAGGCATCCGCCTGACCCAGCATTATGCAGGCACGCCAGTTTGTGCCCCGGCGAGAGCGATCCTGATGACAGGCAAGCATGCTGGCCATGCCTATGTCCGGGGCAATATGCAAGCCCAGTACGCACCAGAGCCGATGCGATTTCCCTGGGGGCAATTGCCGCTGCGAACCCAGGATACCACGGTCGCCGAACTCTTGCAGCAGGCAGGCTATGCAACCGGGATGATTGGCAAATGGGGTTTGGGCGAATACGGCACTACCGGCAATCCCAATGAGCAGGGCTTCGATTACTTTTATGGCTATACCGATCAAGTGCTGGCCCACAATTCTTTCCCGGAGTATTTGCTGGAAAATGGAGAAAAAGTCCTACTTCGAAATGAAGTAGCCTATCTCGACAGCAACCAATGGCATCGGGGCCGGGGTTCTTATGCGACCCAAAAAGTAGATTTTTCCCAAGACCTATTCCTCGACAAATCCCTGGCCTTCATCAAGCAGCATCAAGCAGAACCGTTCTTTCTCTATTTGCCTTACACCATCCCCCACGACAATGGGGAAGCTCCGGCCGAGGACAACTATGAAGTCGGAGACCTGGGCGAGTACGCGGAGCAGGATTGGACCCTCGAAGCCAAAAGTTATGCCGCCATGATCAGTCGCTTGGATGCCGACATCGGTCGCATTCAGAGCCTCCTGGCAGAGCTGGGTCTTTCAGAAAACACCCTGATTGTGTTCACCAGCGACAATGGTCCGACCAAGGACCCAGCGATTTCCGACTTTTTTGATACCAATGGCCCGTTGCGAGGATACAAACGTGATCTGTACGAAGGCGGCATTCGGGAACCCTTTGTGGCATATTGGCCGGGGACCATTGCTCCGGGACAAGTGTCAGATCATCCCAGCGCTTTTTGGGATTTCTTGCCTACCGCTTGCGAGTTGGCAGGGCTCTCAATTCCTGCGGGAACAGATGGCATTTCCTATCTGCCGACCTTGCTGGGGGAATCTCAGCCCAAGCATGAATATCTGTATTGGGAATTTCAAGCGGGTAAGGGGCCCTATCAGCAGGCAGTCATCCAAAAAGGTTGGAAGGCCATTCGCTTCAAAGACGCCGAACGAGGCATCTATTCGGAATTATATGAGTTGCGGGCGGATGAAGGAGAAAGCGAAAATCTGGTGGACACCCATCCCGAAAAGCTGCAAGAGTTGATTCAGTTGATGGAGATGGCTTCCGAACCTCATCCAGACGGGCTGTTTCCCAATTATGATGAGTTGATGAGCGAACCCAACCAACAGGAATAGGCAATTCTCCCCTGATCCCGTTAGCATGAAGCGAATCCTCGAATGTGTACCGAACGTGAGCGAAGGTCAACGCCCCGAACTGCTTGCCCTGATGGCAGAGACGATCGACTCCATTTCAGGGGTGCACCTCCTTCATCAAGACACGGGGCATTCCGCCCACCGAACCGTATTCACCTTCGCTGGGGAGCCAGCAGGGGTAGTAGAAGCCGCTTTTCAGCTCATCCGCATCGCCGCGGAGCAGATTGACATGCGCCAGCACCAAGGCATTCATCCGCGTATGGGGGCGACCGATGTGTGTCCCCTGGTTCCGGTGGCGGGCATCCGCATGGAAGAAGTCGTGAAGCTTTCGCAGCAGTTGGGAAAACGGGTCGGGGAAGAGTTGGGCATCCCGGTGTATTTGTACGAGGCTTCCGCTACTGCGCCTCACCGCCGCAATCTAGCGGCCATTCGGAAAGGCGAATACGAAGGCTTCCGGGAAAAAATCTATCATCCTGATTGGCGGCCGGATTTCGGGCCGCAGGAATTTCAAGCTCACTGCGGTCAAACGGTGATCGGTGCCCGAGATTTTTTGGTCGCTTACAATGTCAATCTTGCTTCCCCTTCGGTAGAACTTGCGAAAGAGATCGCCGCCGAAATCCGGGAAAGCGGGCGCAAGATCAAACAAGGAGAAGCGTGGATCCGGCGGCCAGGCACCTGCAAATCTCTCAAGGCAATTGGATGGTGGATAGAGGAATTTGGGGAGGTGCAAGTTTCGATGAATCTTACCCGTTTGTCAGACACAAATTTACAGGAAGCGTATGAAGCAGTCAAGGCTGCTGCCCAGAGACGAGGGGGGGTAGTGAGTGGTTCAGAGCTGATCGGTCTGATCCCCCTGGCGGCTATTCTTCAAGCTGGGAAATACTACTTGACAAAAGAGGGGCAATCTTCAACTATTTCAGAGCAAGACGTGATCCAAGCGGCCATATCGGGCATGGGGTTGGATCAAATTGTCCCCTTTGATCCACAAAAAAAAGTGCTCGAATACCGCCTACAAGCAGGAAATTGAGGCTTCGGTGCAGCGAAACGCTTTGGTATCACGTTGTTGG
>JBCCCJ010000008.1:0-16377 GCA_039033615.1 Bacteroidota bacterium | reverse complement strand
GTGATCGCAGTTGGCTGATTGCCCAGTTTGAAATAATAGGCACCACAGTGAACAGAAGCGTGGGCTTCCCCATCTCCGGTTGCGTCATCCAATTCAAACCCAACGGTCTCCAAAATGTCGATTTCGCCACAATAGGGCCATGAGAGCTCGTCCCGATAGGCGTCTCCCAAGGTCCAGCCTGCCGCCCAGTTGCCTCGCTCGACGGGCACCTTGGCCCGGAATTCGATCTTGCCATGGACAAAAGTAACTTTGCCACGCGTGGTCAAGCGAGCAGACGTCCAGGGATTGCCGCCGTCGTTTTTATGGGCTTCGATGATGAGATTTCCGCCTTCAATTCGGGCATTTCTGGGTTCTGATACGGTATAATATTGCAACTCATTGTTGCCCCAGCCCCAGTTGCCGACATCATAGGTCCACTTGCTTTGGTCCGGCAATCCATCGGAGTCAAATTCGTCCGCCCACACCAATTTCCAGCTTTCTCCTTCCATGTTTTGAACGAGGGTATCAGGCGTCAATTCATGTTCTCGAATCAGGGTGAAGCGGATGCCATCGACCGTGGCACCTCCCCCGGACTTATGGAGTTTGATGTTATGCATGCCGAAATTGAGGGGACTGCCGTCAACCATCGGGCTAGCCCCAGTCGCGAGCACCATGGTTCCGGTGACATTGTAGGTCCGACCATCTTGGTTGTCGATGTAATCTTCGATCCAAAACTCTGCTTTCTCCCCGGCAGTCAGCGAGGCCAATACCTCAACTTGATATCTACCCGCTACGGGCACCTCCAACTCAAAACTGGCGGAAGTATTCGCTCCTTCTGCCAATTCAATGGCAGAGCCATCTTCGCTGAGCGTGGTTCCCGTTTCGGCCTCGTAAAAAGATTCTGCTTCAAGCGTCCATTCGCCGTAAGTTGGCGTAGGCAGCGATTCTGGCGATTCAACCGAAGTAGTAGCAGGCGTACATGCCGAAAAGACACCTACACAGATAACAGCCATCAGGATGGTAAGCCTGTCTGTTACAATTTCCATGACAAAAAATTTGTGAAGTGAGTGGTTTGGACCACTAACATAGGGAATGTTCTATATGAATCCTATCATTGAGCCGAAAGATGCGGAAAGAGCTGCTTCCCCCAATGGAGGATGACAGATGTGACTTCTTCTACCTTGATGGGCTTGAGCAAGAAATCTTGCATGCCCGCTTCCAGGCAGCGCTGTTTGTCTTGTTCAGAAAAATTGGCCGTCAGAGCCAGGATGATCGGTTGATGGATGATCTCCTGCATGCTTCTGATCTGCTGGGTGGCTGTGACCCCATCCAGAACGGGCATTTGCATGTCCATGAAGATCAAATCAAAGGTTTGACTCTGTACGGCTTCGACTGCTTGCTGCCCATTGTCCACCAGAGTAGGGGTATAGCCCAGCTTGGACATGACCTTCCGAAGGTACATCTGGTTGATCCGGTTGTCCTCGGCAATGAGGATGCGCATCGGAAAGTGCTGGGCTGGCAACGCTGCTTGTTTCTCCGGGAGTTTGGGAGCGGTCTCGGCGGGGGTGCCAATCAGCTCAACCATGACTGCTGAGAGGATTCTGGCTTTGAATGGTTTGGAGAATTGCCGTCGAAAGAGGTGGCCTCCTTCTTCCTGGCTGATCTTGAGGGAAGAAGTCAGCAAGATGCTGGGAATCGAGGAAAAAGCCGGAATCGCCTGGATCGCCTCCATCAGCATGTGGCCATTCAGGTCTGGCATATTGAAGTCCAGCAATAGCAGGTCGGGCAATTCGGTGGTGGGGCAAGATCGGGCGGCAGCCAGCATGTCGAGCGGGTGGGCAAACTCCCGATCCTCCATGCCCCAATGGGTGAGCAGTTTGCTCAGCAACAACCGATTGAGGTCGATGTCGTCAACCACCCATACCGATTTGCCTTTCAAACTGTCCAGTTCCGCCTGTATGCTGGCCTCACTACTCATCGGGAGGGCTTGGATGGGCAGGGAGAAAAAGAAGTCGGTGCCTGTTCCTAATTCGCTTTTGACTTGTAGTTCCCCTCCAAACAACTCCACCAGGGAGCGGGAAATGCTCAGCCCCAGCCCGGTACCGCCAAATTTTCTGGTGGTGGAGCTATCGGCCTGCATGAATGGCTGAAACAGGTTCTTTTGTTGTGCTTCGGAAATGCCGATTCCCGTGTCGATGATATGCACCCACAATTTTCCCCAGCCTTCCTTGGGGCCTTCCCAACGGGTCGTCACTTTTACGTAGCCTTCGCTGGTGAACTTGACCGCATTGCTCAGGAGATTGGTTACCACTTGCTTGACGCGCAGCAGATCTACCTCATACATTTCCGGCGACTCATGGTCCCAATCATTGATCAGCTCCAATGCTTTCTTTCTGGCGGTCAAAGACAGGACGTCCATGACTTCTTCGATCGCAGTTCTCAGGTTATGGGGCGCTTTTTCCAACTCGATCTTGCCCGCTTCCACCTTGGACATATCCAAGATGTCGTTGATGATGCCTAGCAAACCTTCCGCACTAGACCGAACCACGTCCACCAATTCTTTCTGTTCCTGATCAAGTTCTGTTTTGCTCAGGAGTTCATTCATGCCCAGCACCCCATTCATCGGGGTTCGGATTTCATGACTCATGTTGGCCAAAAAGGAAGACTTTGCTTTGGCTGCTGCTTCCGCCGCTTCTTTGGCCCTGGCCAGTACTTGATTCTGGATTTCCAATTGGCGCATCATCTGACCTTCTCGTTCAAATCCCGCTTTCAACCTCCTGAAAATGGGTTGAAAAATGGCCTTGGCTTCAAAGAAGAGCAAGCCCAACGCCAACACAAGTAGGCCCAATTCGATCCACCCCAATTGCCTGGTGCTCTCCGTCGCCTCTCGTTCATATTGGTTCACGATCTGGTTCATCAGCGGCAAAAAAGCGGCCTCTCCTTCGAGTAAGGCTTGCAGTGCTTGTTCATCTTCAGAATCAACCAATAAGGCTTTGGCTGAGGTTTGCAGTTGTAAGAAGTGGGGGGCCAATTGGGAAAAAAGCTCCCTCACCACTTCCGAATTCTGGCCTTTCCCCTCCTTCCCTTGCAGCCAAAGATGCGCCTGCTCCCAATCCGCTACGCTTTGAATGGCCTGGCTTTGCCATTTCTCTTGCTCCGTTTCTTTGCTGCTCCTGGCCGCCAACAGGCTTTTGCTGATCCGTTGACTCAACATCCTCTGCCTTCCAGCCACGTTGATCACCTCGCCTTCAGCCAACTGAAAGTGGAGTTGGTACTGGATGAATGCCTGACTCAGCAACAATAAGCTACCTATGGCCGACAAAGCCAGCATGTATTGCTTCTTGAATCGCTTGAGTTCACCACGAATCTGCTGCATAAGGAATTCTGAAGGGATCACCTCTGTAATGACTGATTTTTTGCGTGGGATACAGGTGGAAAAATGGTCATTCCAGGCCTGAATCTAAATGCCAGATGCATCCCTTGCTTACCTATGTAATTTTCCTGGGGGTTTCGCAGGGAAAGGGGCCTGGAGGCGGGAAGACAGGTATCCGGATTCGCGAATCCAAACGTCCAGATTCAGGAATCTGGCCTACCGAAGGCGATGGAGGCCGTTTGTTAGGGTGTTTTCTACTCAACACTTGAATCAAATTCTCACGGATGAACCCAACACGCAATGTTTCTATTTGGCTGTCTAAGCGCTGGCTTCCGACCAGTTGCTTGATGGCGTTCTGTTGTCTGGCCACCCTGGCTCAGGCCCAATCTACGGCTACCCTGAGCGGCTACGTACGAGAAGCTGAGACAGGGGAAGCCATGGTCGGGGCCACGATCTTTGTATCAGAAATCAAACGAGGGGCCTATACCAATGAGTATGGGTTTTATTCCCTGACCGTACCAGCGGGCAGCTATGAGGTCCAGGTCCGCTACGTAGGCTTTCAAACCGATACCCTTCAGCTCGATTTGACGGAAAGTCTGAGGCAGAATGTAGAGCTAGCGGTCTTTTCTACTTCGGTAGAAGAAGTTGTCATCACCAGCAACGAAACCGCCGAAGATCGGCTGGGTTCCACGGAACTTGGTGTCAATCAACTGAGCATGTCTGAAATCAAGCAGATTCCGGTCCTATTTGGGGAAACGGATGTCCTCAAAACCATTCAACTGCTACCAGGCGTAAAACCCGCTGGCGAAGGGAGCTCTGGTTTTTTCGTGCGGGGTGGGGGAGCGGACCAAAATCTCATTCTGCTAGATGAAGCTCCCGTCTACAATGCTTCCCACTTACTGGGGTTTTTCTCTGTCTTCAACGGGGATGCCCTCAAAACCACCAAACTGTACAAAGGAAATATGCCTGCGGAATATGGGGGCAGGCTTTCTTCCGTGCTTGACATCCAGATGAAGGATGGCAACAGCAAGGATTGGGGCGTTTCTGGTGGCATTGGCCTGATTTCCTCCCGCCTGACCGTCGAAGGCCCACTGGTGGAAGACAAAGGCTCCATCATGGTTTCTGGCCGCCGCACCTATGCGGATTTGTTTTTGGGACTTTCCAATGACGAGGGTCTGAGTGAATCCCAACTGTATTTCTACGACCTTAACGCCAAGGCAAACTACCGGATTGGGGAAAAGGACCAGATTTTCCTCTCGGGTTATTTTGGACGGGATGTCTTTGGCATTTCGGATGAATTTGGCATCGACTGGGGCAATACGACTGCGACTCTTCGCTGGAATCACCTCTTCAACGACAAACTCTTTCTCAATTCTTCCCTGATCTACAGCGATTATGACTATCAGATTGGGATTGAACAGGCTGGTTTTTCCATCAATTCCGGCATTCAGGACTGGAACCTCAAGGAAGACTTTACCTACTACGCCAATCAACGGCACACCTTGAAGTTCGGCGGGAATGCCATTTATCACAGCTTCATTCCCGGCTCGGTGGACACAGAAGGCCGTTCCATCAGCCAGATCGGAGACGAGATTGAGCAACGCTATGCCCTAGAATTGGCCGCTTATATCTCCGATGAATGGACCGTAACCGACAAACTCAAACTCGATTTGGGACTGCGATATTCTCAGTTCAGTGTGCTGGGGCCAGGCACCTTCTATCAATACGATGCGGAGGGAAACCCGTCAGATTCGACGGTTTTTGGCAACAACGAAGTCGTCAAGACCTATGGAGGCTTGGAACCCCGACTTGCGGCTGCTTACCAACTGAACCAGCGATCCTCTTTGAAAGCCGCTTATGCCAGAAATCGCCAGTATGTCCACCTCTTGTCCAACACCACTTCGGCGACACCTACCGATGTATGGATGCCCAGCTCTGAAATCATTGAGCCAGAGATTGCCGACCAGGTATCAATTGGCTATTACCAGAATTTGGGGAAAGACGCAGGCTGGGAAGCCTCGGTAGAAGTGTACTACAAAGACCTGCAAAACCAAATTGAATACAAAAACGGGGCCGATCTACTCCTGAATGAACAGGTAGAATCCCAGCTAGTATTTGGATCGGGCTATTCCTATGGGGCCGAATTTCTGCTCCGCAAACAAGTGGGCAAATTCACCGGATGGGTGAGCTATACCTGGTCGCGCACCATGCGGGAATTTGCTGAGATCAACGATGGCAACCCCTTTCCGGCCCGCCAGGATCGCACCCACGATGTCTCCATCGTCGCCATGTACAATCCGAATCCTCGTTGGTCCTTTTCTGGCTCATGGGTATTCTACACCGGGGATGCCGTTACGTTTCCCACGGGCAGCTATGTGATCGACGGGGACCTGGTGGCCTATTATTCTGAGCGAAACGGCTACCGGATGCCGGATTACCATCGCCTGGACCTGAGTGCTACTTGGTTTGGCAAGAACCCCAACACCAGTCTCAATGCCTCTCTGTACAATGCCTACGGTCGAAAAAATCCCTTCTCCATTGATTTCCGGGAAAGTGAAACCGAGCCAGGCAGCCTCGAAGCCGTCAAGACCTATCTCTTTCGGTGGGTCCCATCTGTAACCTGGAACTTCAACTTTTAATCCCATCAGCCATGCATGTGTTGAAATACATCCTTGTCCTGCTTTCCGTCGCCACACTCACCTCCGCTTGTGAAGAAGTCATCGAGGTAGAAGTCGAAGACGCCGCAGCCAAAGTGGTCATAGAGGCCACGTTGACCGATACTCCTTTCAATAACCAAGTAATTCTCAGCCAAAGCGGGAGTTATACCAATCCCGGTGCGTATGAAGCCATATCCGGTGCCAGCGTTCAACTAGAAAGCAGTAGCGGTACCACCTTCGAGCTGTTGGAGGGAGATCAAGCGGGTGTCTATCAGGCGGAAGGCCTTCAGGGAGAAATCGGGGAAAGTTACGTGCTCTCTGTCGAAACCGAAGGAGAAACCTACGTGGCGACCAGTACCCTCAATCCTGGAATTGTGATCGACTCGGTAGGATTTGTGGAAGGGCCGGACGTGCCATTTCGGGAGCCGGGACCCTTGATGATTGCGTACCTCCGGGCGGAAGAAAGGGGCCAACAACAAGCGCGATTTTGGGTGCAACGAAATGGAGAGTTGGACAATGGGTGGTATCTATTTGAGGGAGACCTAGCTCCTCAGGTCGCCCAGGAATTTCGCTTTCTGCAATTGGAAATCAAGCCAGGGGATACCCTTACCGTGATCTCAGGCAGCCTGGATCGACCGGTGTATGAATATTACTACCAGTTGTCAGAAGGATCTGGTGGCGGCTTTGGGGGCGGAGCTGGCACCACCCCTGCCAATCCAACCAACAATCTCAGTGGAGATGCGCTCGGCTATTTTGGGGCGATGGGCATCACGAGCACTCAGGTGATTGTTCCTGAATGATCCATCCGTGGACGCACGAAGTCAGAAAGCGCTGGGGCAGGTTACTGCTTCAGCGCTTGTCGAATGTGGTCCGCGACCTGATCTCCTTGCCGCTTCATGCCTTCTGGCAAGAAGTGGACGTTGCGCTCCCGCTGTTCGCCTAGGTGAGCGGCCGTGAGGGCAAATTGATCATCAATCAGGATGTCGGGGTATTGAGCCATCACCTCCGCAGCGATTTGGTTATACACTTCTTCCTCTCCCCTGACTCTCCCCAATGCGCCTTCTGGAATGTAGGAGGTCGTGGCCCAGATCAAGTTGGCCTTGGTAGCGGTGAGTCGCTGAACCAAATCGGTGAGGAGTTCCCGGTATTCCTCCGGCGAAATATTTTGTTCTCCTTCCGAATCCAACTTCCCATCCTTGAGGTATTTGAGATCGTGCAATCCCCAGTTGAAGTGGATGACTTCCCAGCCATCACCCGCCAACCATTTGTCGAGCTGATTGCGGGCTTTTTTGAGGTCCCGACTATTTTCAAATATACGGTACACATTCGCTTCTTTTGTCAAGGCCTCCCGAACGTACGGGGTATAGCCAATCGAAATGGAATTTCCCATGATGAGCACATCTGGCAAATTCGAATCGCGTTCTACATAGTCGAATGCAGCTTCCTGAAATTGCTTTTCACTCAGGTGTTGCTTCCAAACCAGAGAGTCGGTATAGAGTGCCCCCGGCGGGGTGTCAGGCTGACGCGGAGGAGTGGAATGACAAGAAAAGAGGGTTACAAGAGAGCAGAGTAGGGCGAGTTCAATGAACAAAAAAGATCGTTTCATAGGTTCACCATAAAGATGCCGGAAGAAGCCTCCAAGGCTCATCCTGATGATCTGCGCAAAGATTCTGCCAAACCATCCCCGGTCCCCCTTTTTTCAAAAAACAATCAAATTTTCGCAAGTCTCCCGAAAACCGTATTTTTCCAACCACAAAAGAAAGGATTCTCTATTGACCCAGCTCTCACTTAGACCCCTCTTGTATGAATCGGAGAACCTTTACCGCTTATCTTCCCTTTTTTCTTCCCCAACCGATTTCCAGCCTGCTTGACACAGAGTTGATTTCGTCTGCTACCAGCGTCTCCAAAATTGACAGCCACGTACATTTTTTCAATCCAGTTCAACTCACCTACCCCTGGTTGGCGGCAAATGACTCCTTGTTGAAACCGTTTAGGCCAGCGGATTATTTTCAGGATGCTAAGCGGAATGAGATCGAAAAAATCTTGGTGGTGGAAGCTGGGGTAAGCAAAGAAGAACGAATCGACGAAGTCACTTGGATCAGCGAATTGGCCCAAGACGTTCCGCAGATTGCAGGCATGATTGCCCAAACCGACCTTGGGAACCAATTAGAATTCCAACGTGATCTAGAAACCTATCAACAGTTTCCGCTGGTAAAGGGCGTTCGTTCCTACCTGAACGCTCGCATGCTTCATTCCAGTCAATTCATTCGCAACCTCAATACCCTGACCCGAATGGGCTATTGCCTCGAATTGCTGGTCCCCCACTCTCAATTGAGCATGGTTGCAGAAGCCTTGAAACGTACCCCTACCACCCGCTGTATCATTGCTCACATGGGCAATCCCCCGGTGCAAGGGGAAACGCAACTTTGGCGAAAAGGCATTCGCGACCTGGCGGCTTTGCCCAACGTCGCCTGCAAATTGTCCGGGGTATTGCCTTCCTCCAAACTGAACGAAGCTACCCGGGCGCTTCAACCCATTTTCGATCACCTCATCGGCAATTTTGGGGTTGATCGCCTGATGTTTGCCGGAGACTGGCCCGCCATTCTGAAAAAAGCGCCCTACCAGCAATGGATCAAGACCGTAGATTGGTTGTTGGGGGACTATCCCAAAGAAGTTCAACGACAGGTCTACCAGGAAAATGCAGCGCGGATCTATCGTTTGTAATTCTGCGGGCTTTCTTGCTATCTTTTTGGCTTTTAGGGAGACTTGAAAAATAACTTCCTCTTTTTGCGTAGATATTTCTTTCCAGTCGAAGATCCCGGCTTGGCGGGAATCAAGGAATCAACACCGAGTGGTTGGCGGGCCAAATCGCGAAACTTTGGGAAAAAGGGACCCAAAGATGATCCTTGACGATGAGATGGGAAGAAAGAACGAGTGAAAAAGTCCAAGTTATTTTTTGAGTATCCCTTAGTAGCAACATTTCCTGGTTATGCGATTCCCTCTTTTCTGGCGAACGGTCTGTTTTTCAGTCCTGTTGACTCCCTTCCTGCTCCTTCCAGCCCAATCAATGAAAGCCTTGGTCGGCGGAACCTTGATTGATGGATTTGGCGGCACCCCCTTGCAAAATAGCGTCATTCTCATCAAAGGCGACCGAATCGAGGCCGTATTCCAAGAAGGAGAACAAGTCATTCCCGAGACAGCGGAGATCATTTCTACCGAAGGCATGAGCGTGCTGCCCGGATTGTGGGACATGCACGTTCACCTGATGATCAATGGCCACGCTGATTATGCCCATTGGGATACGGCTTATCCCCAGCAATTTGCCGACGTGATCATGCCCGCTTCGGCTAAGCAATTGCTCTTGGCAGGCGTCACCAGCGCCCGCGATCTGGGCGGTCCGCTGGCGGCGAGCTTATCCGTCCGGGACCGCATCAACGCCGGAGAAATCGCTGGTCCAACGATGTATATGTCGGGACCATTCATTCAGCATCAACCCTATCCCGGCACGGAAGCTTTTCGCTGGGGGGTACGGGGAGAAGCCGATGCCCGAGAGAAAGTTCGCCAACTGGCAGAAGCAGGGGTGGATTGCATCAAACTGATCGATCAAGACCAAATGACGGAGGCCGAATACCTGGCGGTCGTAGCGGAAGCGCATCTCCACAATCTCACGGTGGTAGCGCACGGGCATCGTCCCGAAGAAATTCGTCGGGGCCTCAAAGCGGGAGTAGATTGCTTTGAACACACGGGCTTGTCTTCTGCGCCTGAGTATCCCGCCGACGTGATGGAGATGATCAAGGAGCGGACGGCTCAGATGAACCTCGGCCCGCTGTATTGGACCCCCACCGTCGAGGGCTTGTACAATTACGAGTACACCCGGGATCATCCCGAAAAGTTGGACAATGATTGCTGGCATGAGGGCTTGACGGAGGAAATCATTGCTGACATCGAAGCTTCGATTCAGCAGCCCGGCCAGTTGTCCTATTTCCAACTGACGCCCATTCGCCGCCCTACCTTGGAGCATAAAGTGAGGCAGCTACAGGCAGCGGGGGTGGTTCTACTGGTGGGTACGGACAGCGGCATCCCGATGAAATTTCACTGCCAATCTACCTGGAATGAGCTCGATGTGTGGGTCAATGAGTTTGGCTTTGATCCGATGTACACCATCAAAGCGGCGACTTACTGGCCTTCCAAAATCATGGGCGTAGAGCAGGAGGTTGGGACCATCAGTGAAGGCAAATACGCGGATATCATCGCAGTCAAAGGCGACGTACTTCGCTACATTTCCCTGCTGCAACACGTGGATTTGGTCATCAAACACGGCAAACAATACAAATGAGCACCCCAGAATCCCTCCTCAAAAAGCTGCAATTCAAAGGCCAAGACCCGGTTCTGTTGCTGAACGCACCGGATGCGTTTCAATCCGTTGTCGAAGTCTGGCAAAGCATGACGCGTCTTCATCTCACTCCTGTACCTGATCAGAAGTATCCCTATATTCTCGCTTTTGCAGAGATGGTCGCTGATCTGAATGGAATCGCAAACCAGATCAAAGATCGGTTCGAAGGCGATGTACAGTTGTGGATTGCTTACCCCAAAAAATCTTCCAAAACCTATCGCTCCGACTTGAATCGGGATAGCGATGCCTGGCAAGTATTGGGCGATTTGGGCTTCGAAGGGGTCCGCCAGGTAGCCATTGATGCCGATTGGTCGGCCCTCCGGTTTCGGGACGCTCGCTTCATCAAGCAACTCAAACGAGCCGCCAGTTGGATTCGGAGTGAAGCAGGGAAAAAGAAAAAATCTTGAAACCTTTTCTCAAACGATCCAGTATGATGCTGTGTAGGCAAAACGATGGAATGTTGTTGCTTCTCTTTTTCACCCCATAGCACCTAGTTCTCCATCCCCTTCTCTTTTTGTCTGTCTCCCCACAGTTGGTTTTTGATCGATACACAAGTACCCCTTCCGATGGTACGGTCAATCTTTGATTGATTCATCTGGCAGCCACCTATTGGCAGCAAATTTTCATCGATCAACTCACCATCCTATGATACCGGCATCTTCTTTGAGTCAGTCTCCTTTGCGGGCAGACATTCCATTAGCCAATCTGTTTGCGTATATCCGGGACGTTTTTTCCCCGGCTCATCCGCAACTGAACATCCTCGAAGCTCCAGAAACCAAGGTTTGGAGTTTCGGTGAACTGAGTCTGTTGGCAGAACAACTGCCAGATCAGGTATTGATTCACTGGCCCAAGGGCAAGCCTCAATTGCCCCTCGTCAAATTGAGTCGCGCGGCCTATCCGCTGAGCCCTGTCTTGCCTCCCTCTCTGCAAAATTGGGTACACATGGGAGAGGAAGTGGCCGGGATTCCGCAATTGCAGGTTCGGGACCGCTATACCGAAACCTTTGAAGCGGAGGAAACACGGGTTCAGTTGTTCGCTGAATTCGCGCCTCAAATTCAAGGGAAAGCCATCGAAGAAGTGGGCAATCTCAGCATTCCTGCTCCACTGGAAGCCTGGATTACCTTTGATGAGCAAGAGGGAAAGGTGCAGGTTTCTTGCCTGCCAGAACGGGAGATTCAATTGGAACCCGATTCCCCCATTGCTCAGCAAATCAACGCGTTTCAAGAGACCTTTGAAAGGTACGTGGCACAATGCCAGGCGATTCAAACCCAACACAAGTGGTACGATCAATGGCACGAAGCCTTTTATACCTGCCAGGCGGAAGTTGAGGTAGAGTTATCGCTGACTTTTGGCTGGGTACACGGTACCATCGGCGGGAAAGCCTATTCCCACCCTTTATTTTGGCTGCCTTTACAGCTGGAATTGAATCACCATCAATTGTTGGTGCAGATTCCAGAGGGAAGCCACGTCAGCTGTGAGCAGCACCTAGCGGAACTCCTGGACCAACATTTTTCTTCCGAGTCTGCGACCGTCTGTCGTCAACGGCGACTTTCTCTGTTGCAAACCCTGGAGCAACTGCAACAGGAATTCACGGAATTGTCCCTGGAAGAAGCCCTACAGGAATCGCGTTTGCAGACCGCTGCCCGGAGCATGCTGGCTATTTTTCCACATGTCCAGTTGTTGCCAGAGGGTCAAGCCTTCGATGAACACAAAAGCGGGATTCAATTGAGTTTGTCCCCCCATCTGATTCTGAGAAAGAAACCTGCGAAAGCGACGATTGCCCGAGACGCGGAGCGGATTGCCGCCCTGATTCCTCAGTTGATTCAGCAAGGCGAAACGGAGCTAGTGCCGGATTTCTTCAAAAAACTCTTCAGTCTGCGTCGTTCCGGGAATCCCCTGCGGGTCGCCTACAAAGCGCAGGACCAAGTGGTAGACACTCCAATTCGGCACATGGAGCCCCAACCCCAGCGGTGGTTGTTTCCCTTGCCCTATAATCAAGAACAGCTCAGCATTGCTCAGCGATTGTTGGAGCAGGATGCCGTAACGGTACAAGGCCCTCCGGGAACGGGAAAAAGCCATACCATCACCAATCTCCTTTCTCACTTCGTAGCGGAAGGGAAATCCATGTTGGTGGTTTCCAAAAACCCCAAAGCGCTGGCGGTTTTGCGAGACAAATTGCCTGCCCCCTTGCGTTCCCTGGCGATCAGTTTGCTTTCTGGAGTTCAGGCGCAGGACGAGTTGAAATATGCCATTGACGCGATCAAGCATCAGTTGAGCCTCGAATATGATCCCGCTCGATTGCTCGACATGGAGCGGCACCTCACTCAGTTGGAACAGGAGCAAGACCAGCTCATGACCGACCTCCTGCAAAGCATTCACATGAGCTATCAGGAATTGGAATTGTATGATCCGGGAAAAGGGAAAATTGAATCTCTGCTTCCCCAGGCATGGATGGATCGCTGGAAGGAATATCGACAAGGCCCTGTTCAAATCAACGATTCGCTATCGCCGGAAGTAGATATTCCAAATTTGAGCCATACGTTGCATCGGTATTTGTCCAAAGCCGCCGAAGTCGATCTGAGTCTGGCCCACCTTCGCCTGCCGGAAAACGGGGTATTCCCTTCTCCTTCACAGGTTCAACTGGCGCTGCAAAAGCGGGAAATTCCGGCCAAACAATTGATTCTCACTCGCTATCAGCGGATTTCTGCCGAATTGGTTACGGAAGCCTTGTTGGCGGAAATCGAGGAAAGTGTTGTGCTATGGAATGCCTACCGCACCCACAGCCCCCTCTTTCTGGCTTGTCTGGAAGAACCTGCTCCTTTGCAACGGTGGCTGGAAGCTCATCAAGCCATGATCGCTCAGCTCAAAGCGGCCACTCGCAAGCTGGATCATCATCGCTTCGAAGGAGAAGCCTTGGGAGAAGGAGCAGAGAAACTCCTGCCTCGTTGGGAAGAATTGATGGTCAAATTTGGTCAGCAGAATGAATTGCCGCTGTTGAAACGGAAACTGCTTTCTCGCACCCATAAGGCCCTACTTGCGATCCAAATCAATGGCAAAGCTGCCGAGAGTCGGGAACAGCTACAGTTGTTGGGGAAATATCTGACATGGCAACTGGCGGATCAACAAATCCGAAAAGCCATTGGATCGACCGAGGGATTTGCCGAGCATTGGTCCTCGGAGGAAGCCTTACTCCCCCAAATCGAAAGCTGGGAACAGAGCCTTCAAACCGCCGAAACATTGCGCCAAGCTGCCCAAACCTGGAAAGACTCTGGCATTTTACCTGCGGACCTGCTGTTACAGGAAGAATCAACCTGGACCTATTTGCAGGGATTGACCACCTATCGAACCTATCTCTTGGCGGATCAAGCCTGGCAGCAATTGGTTCGACCCACCCTCCCATTCCGAACCGTTCATCCCTTGCTATCTCAACTGGTAGAAGCGCTGTGGACCCGGAACGGAAAAAGCTATCAGCAACACTACTTCGGTTTGCAACGTCTGTTGTTAGATGCGCGCACCGCCCGAGAATTGCAGAAGCAACGGGAACAATTGCGAGAAATCTTGCCGGAGAGCCTGGAATCCCTGGAAGCAGGAGAATTGCCCGAGCTTCAAGCAATCGAGAAGGCCTTGTTTTGCAGAAAATGGGAACGCCTGGTAGAAGATCAGCGTGCTCGACAATCCGGTTCAGCCCTAGACAAATGGAAAGAATTGCAGCAGGAAAAAGAAACGCTGACCGCGGAATACATTGCCTACTCGGCCTGGATGCAACGCAAGGAAGCCTTGACCGAAGAGCAAATTGCGGCGATTTCTGCCTGGCGAAATGACCTGATCAACATCGGCAAAGGCTATGGCAAAAACACCCAACGCAACCTGGACTCTGCGGTCCAAAACCTGCGCCTCGCTCGGAAGGTGGTGCCCATTTGGATCATGCCCCAGGAAGCAGCCTTGGAGTGCTTCCCTGACCCAGAACCCGGACAATTCGATCTGCTCATCGTGGACGAAGCCAGTCAGTGTGATGTGAGTGCGATGAACCTGATTTTCCGGGCGAAGCAATGCATCATTGTGGGAGATGAAAATCAAACGGCGGTGGTTACTCAACCCAAAGACTTTCCCCTGGAGCGAACCAATCTCCTGCTGGACCAATACCTGCCTGGCCATCCTTTTCAGCAGCAGTTCAACCTCAACAACCGCAGCACCAGCATTTACAGCCTGAGCGGGATCATTTACCCCAACATTGTGAGCTTGCGGGAACACTTTCGCTGTCGGCCAGAGTTGATCGGCTTCTCGAATCAGGAGGTTTATGACGATCACATCATCCCCTTGCGCATGCCCACCCATCAGCATTTTGGGAAGGCAAAGGAAGCCCATTACCTGCCAGACCAAGGCAAAAAATCCGCTCCCCAACTGGTAGAAGCTGCCGTGCAATTCATCGAGAGTCTGATCGAGGATTACCAGCAAGGCGAATTGCCTCAGCTGCCGACGGTTGGGATCATCTGTCTGGAATCCTCCAATGAGGCCCATCGAGAATTGCTGCTGCAGCAACTCCAACGGAGTCGTATGATCAAAGCCTATCAGGAAGAAATGGAGCTGCTGGTCGGAAGCTCCCGCGAATTCCAGGGCGATGAACGCGACATCATCCTGTTGACCACGACGGCGCAAGCCAAGACCGATAAGCAAGGCAACCTTCGACCACCAAGAGCGGTGATGGGGGAAGAAATGATGCGCATTTACAATGTCGCGACCAGCCGGGCCAAAGAAAAAATGGTTCTGCTACACAGCCTCCCGGAGGAATTGGTCGCCAAAATGAAGCCGACCTGCTTCCGCAAAAAGCTGATCGAATACCTCTCCGAAGAGCAACTGCCAGAACAATCCCTGATCAAATGGCCGCCCGCGACCGATCCCCGGATGCCGTTGATCCGGGAACTACAGGAACAGTTTCCCGAGGCACAGTTGATCCCCGACTTCCAACTCGGTCCGTATCAATTGGACTTGGCCATCCTGCAGGAGGATACCCGAAAAGCGCTCTTCTTTGATGGTCATCAGGCACAATCAGAAGCAGAATTGGCGGAAAGCCTGCAGCTTCAATTGCTCCTGGAGCGCGTAGGCTGGGAAACCGAGCGGATTTCGCCCTGGTAGGGAAAGAGAAAGAGCTCGTAGGTTTCAAAAACCTACGAGCTCTGTACCAATGCTTCACATTCATTCCCGCTTCAACGCGGGCCGCTTCCCCAATCGAAGATCCAAATTGATCCCCAAGTGTAGCACATTCATCGGGCCGTTGCCTAGATAATCCTGCTGATAGTGGAAATAGCCCTGGTATATCAGGTAAGCAGTCAAGCCCCAGGGGCGATATGGAGGAGAATAACGATAGGCCACCCGGATCGGAATCGCCCAATCAGCACTCCATCTGCTGTCCACAACAGCTTCCCAAGTAATAGCTTGAAAAAACATCTCCCCCCCGTAGCGATAATTGATTCCAGTGCCAATGAGAACGGTTTGGTTCCGTTCTGAATTCAAGTGTATGTGGTGCTGAAATAGCAGCATGGGGTGAAAAAACCGAGACGCACTTGGCCGGGTCATGCTAGGAGTGGTTTTGAACATGTTGAGCATCAGGGTAACGGGGACCTTGGTCCGCCAAAGAAACCTGTAAGGTCCAACATCACAGCGACAATCATCGTCCATGGAGAACTCGGCCAATACAGACCAGTTGGAAGCAATTTTGCGCTCGAAACTGAGTTGAAGGCCTAGTATCGATGGATCTCTTCTTTCCATGATATAGGCTTGATGGTAGCCGACTGAAAGCCGATTTTTCTGCCCAAATAGGGAAATTGCAGTGCTACAGAGAAGCAACGTGAGCAATAAATGTCTCATGGTTGTATGTATCAGGTGTGGGAAACGATGCTTGCCTTGTCGATACGTACTTTTTCCCTATCTCATCAAGGACTGAAAATGTAGGAAAAGTATGGCAGATAAATGGCGAG